>JADGDH010000051.1:0-5701 GCA_016745015.1 Colwellia sp. | reverse complement strand
ACCCAAGTGAATTCAAAAAGCTAGCGCTGACGTCTTTCTTGATCTTTAGCAATACTTTCATAACTGACCATTTGGTTTCTTCCTTGTGCTTTAGCTTTATACATAGCTAAATCAGCCGCATTTAAAATATCATTAAATTCAGCTTCTGCATCTTTTATATTAGCAACACCAATACTTAAGGTGACAGCCCGATTGATGCCTAGATCACTAAAATTATACTGTGTTATTTTTTCCATCACCCTTACCGCAATAGCTTTCGCTTGAGCAAGGTCAGTACTAGGTAATATAACAACAAACTCTTCTCCACCTAAACGAGAAAAAACATCACGAGCTCGCATAGTTTCATTTATTAATTGCGCTACCTTTTTCAAGGTTAAATCACCAACATAATGCCCAAATTCATCATTGATTAATTTAAAATAATCTATATCAAAAAGTAAAACACTTAATTCAAGTTTATGTTGACTAGAAGTCTGTACAAGCTCTTCACCTTTCTTAAACAAAGTGGCTCTATTTATTAAACCAGTTAAACTATCAGTTCTAGAAAGAAGTAATAATTTTTTTCTAACTTTTAGCTGCCGTAAAAATAATAAAACAAACAATAAAATAGTACCAATAATTAAAATAAATCTTTGCTGTAAACTTTGCTGTTGCTTTTGCACGTCAACAATACGTAATTCTTTCAATCTGTTTTGATTAGCAAGTAATTTATTTGCCTCTATTTTATGAGCAACTTCATATTTTTCAGTTAACTGACTAATTGTATTTTCACGCTTTGTATCACTGTAGTCATTATAATCATCAATAAAAGTTTTCTTATTTTGATAAGCACTTTCATAGTCTTTAATTTTTGCATAACTATTAGCTAACACTAAATAAGCACTAGAGAAAAGAGGTAAATGCAATTGTTTTTCAGCAATATACTTATTCAATAACTTAGCTTCTTCAATTAACGCAATAACTTTGTGATGCTGCTGTTTATGTTGTTGTATATTCGCTTTTGCCAATAGAATCAAATACTGTTCGGCAGCATTAAAGGTTGAAGCATCCAGTGCTAGCCTTTTCTCCATGGCATGTGCCTTATTGGATTCGTTTTCTGATAGTTCAACTAACGCAACAATATCATCACGAAGAGTGAACTCGCTAACCTTGAGTAATACTTTGTTTTCATCTTTTTCACTTGCCATAACCAAAGACAAATTGCACATGACACAAACAATAGAAAAAAAGAATATAGTTAAAAGCTTAGTCATTAGGCACATACCTTATTTCGACCTTGCTCTTTAGCTTGATAGAGCAAACTATCCGCTTTATTAATTAGCGTTGTTAAATCAAACAATTCATCTAAAGAAAAATCAACACTGTTAGTAATCCCCATACTAATACTCATAGTAAAAGGCTTTTGTGATGTGTGGTTGATTTTCCAAGCGTGTTCTTCAACTGCTATTCGGAATCGTTCGGCAATTACTTTAGCCTGAGCCGTTGATGTATTTGGCAAAAAAATAATAAACTCCTCACCACCAAAACGCCCAAAAACATCTGTTTTTCGCAGAAACCCTTCTCCAAGTTCAACTATTTTCTTCAAAACCTGATCACCAACATGATGACCAAATTCATCATTTACCTTTTTAAAATTATCTATATCGATCATGATGACACTGAAGTTAGTTTTCTGGATTTTTGCCCTGCTAAGCAATTTTCGGCCTTTTTTCATTAACTCTCTACGATTAACAATACCCGTTAACATATCTATGCTTGAAGCTATATATAATTTACGTTGACCTTGAACCAACTTAACTAGCAACCATGCAAAGATTAATGCAACCACGGCAATATAAAGCACATATAACTGTTGTTGTGCTTGCTTTTTTTCTGCCTCTAATAAAGATATTCCTTGTAATGCTTGCTTATTCTTTAATACTTGCTTTTGTAAGTCAGCTTCTTTTGCTTCTAATGCTAAACGTACCTCAGCAACAGATTGAATGTGCTTTTTGTCATACAAAGTCTGAGTTAATGATAATTGCTGCTCTTGTAAGGCATATGCTTGCTGGTAATGTCTCTGTTTAAAATATATTTTAGATTTTAGATTAAGTATGCTAATTAGCGCTTGCATTTTTAGGTGACCCAGCGGCATTTGTGCTGCTAAAATGCTCTCGACTTTGGCAATGCTGTCAATAGCCTCATCAAAACGTTCAAGTTCAAATAAAACAAAAGCTTCATCTACATAATATTGCTGTTCAGTATCATATTGCTCAACGCTTTCCATATATTTTTTAGACAATAATAAGTACTGATAACTTACCTCAGGGTTAGAATTTTTCTTATGTAAATTTGCCAAAGATAAACCTGAATAAGCACTGTACATAATGTGGTTAATAGCAGCGCCATTAGATTCATCTATTATCGTTTTATAAACGCTTATCGCTTGCTCATATTTTTTTTCAAATAAATGAACCAAGCCAATATTAACTAACGCATTCAATGATAAATCTTTCTTGTTAGCATTCTTATAGTGTTGATAAGATTGTTGATAATAAACCATTGCTTGTTCATTTCTATCAAGGTTTGCATACAGAATACCCAATTCAGAATTTACAGAGCCTTTTAACTCTTCATCGTTTGTTTGCTTAGCAATATTGTATGCATCATTTAATACAATTAAAGACTTTTCATAATAGTCAGTAAGATAATATGTCGCACCTAAATTAATTAAGCCCGTAGCGATTAAGGTATTGTTGTGAAGTGATTTAGCTAACTCTAAACCACTTTCATAATCTTTAGTTGCTAACAGTATTTCGCCTGTACTTTCATAGGCAAAGCCACGGTTATAAAGTAATTCAGATATTAGCAGACTGGGATTAGGAAGCTTTAAGGTTAGCAACAACCCCTCAGTAGCAGCTTGCTTTACTAAATAAAACTGCCCTTGTGAAATATAAATATCAGTTAACAAGTACTGGTAGGTGATTTTTTGTTTTAAAGACAGCTCATTAAAATGTTCGTCATAATTTTTTAATTTAGAGTGCGCTAAAGAAGTATTACTATCAATAAGTTTTTCAATGACAAGCGCTGCAGCATCAAAGCCTGCTAAGCTTTTCTCTTGGGTTTGAATAGCAACAGCTAAGCTCACTTTAATAGCAAAAGAAAAATAAAACAGTATGAATAAAAACTGTGTAAACCGCTTACAGAGCAATGCCGCTAACCTATGAATATAATGATTAAACCAGTATAAAACTTTTTTTGACTGAATGAAAAGTTAAACACGTTTAATAAAAAAAGCGGCGCCTGTAGCTAACAGAAATGAAACCAATAAACAGGCAAATAAGCCATTTTCGCTACTGTTGAAACTTTGATAAAGAAAACCCGAAAGAATAGTACCCAATAAACGGCCTAAGGCATTAGCAGTATAATAAAAGCCTACATCCATTGATACACCATCTTCTTTTGCCATCGAGACAATAAGATAACTATGCAAAGACGAATTAATAGCAAAAACGCCACCAAAAACAAATAAGCCAAAGGTTAATACAATTTCAATTTGCTGACTAAAGTGCAAACTGACTAATAAGGCCAATGTAATCATAGCCAAAACACTGGACCAAATAGCAATCAATCGCCCATTAATCTTAGTTGTTTTTTCTTTCCTATTAAACAATACAGGTGCATAGGCTTGCACTACACCATAAGCAATAATCCATAAGGCGAAGAATATACCAATTTTTTGATGACTCCAATTCAACTGGCTTGCCAAGTAAACAGGTAATGCAATAACAAACCAAACATCTCGCGCAGCAAATAAACATAAGCGTGCAGCAGAAAGAAAATTTAATGAGGAATTTGTAGAAAAGATATCTTTGAATTTGGGCTTAAACGTCGCTTTACCAAAATCATTTTTCAACAAAACAACACTTATTATAGCTACTAAAGCCAGTATTGCTGCCATTAACAATACTGCCCCCTGGAAGCCAATGGTCGTTAATAGAAAACCACCAAGAAAAAAACCAACACCTTTTAAAGTATTTTTAGATCCTGTTAATAAAGCGACCCATTTAAATAGCTTCCCCTGACGTTCACTTGCAGAAACATCAACAACAAGTAGCTTAATGCTACTTTTGGCACTCATTTTATTAAGATCTTTCGCAATCCCTGATAAAGCTTGCGCCGTCATAAGATAAATAACGGTTAGATAATCACTGGGCATTGCCAGCATTAACAAGGCAAAAACTTGCATAAACAAACCAATATTCATGGTTTTATTTAAACCAATACGCGCACCTAACCAGCCTCCAACAAGGTTAGTAATTACCCCAAACACTTCATAAAAAACAAACAGCATAGCCAGTGCTAATGGCGCATAACCTAGTTGATAAAAGTGTAGCAATATCAA
Organism: Colwellia sp.; assembly: GCA_016745015.1. Lineage (GTDB taxonomy): Bacteria > Pseudomonadota > Gammaproteobacteria > Enterobacterales > Alteromonadaceae > Colwellia. The sequence continues at coordinate 1,317 of JADGDH010000051.1, read as the reverse complement.
CATGCGTAACGCACCATCAGTTAAGGTAAATGCCCAATAATTGCCTGTAATTACAAGGTATTGCTTAATAGCAGAAGGCAGTGGTTTAATCTTATTCAACATAAAGCTATTAATTAACCTACAAGCTTCGCGCTATTAACTTCATCAGTTCGGCTGAGCGATTAGCATAGCCCCACTCGTTGTCATACCATAAATACATTTTAAGCTGAGTATCATTAACTACCATAGTTGAAAGTGCATCAACAATAACCGATCTTGGATCTGTTTTATAATCTACCGATACTAAAGGCTTTTCTTCATAACCTAAAATATCTTTTAGCTCACCTTTCGCGGCTGTTGCCATTAACTGATTTATTTCATCTACAGTTACTGGGCTATTCATTTCAAAAACACAGTCGGTAATTGATGCATTTGCCAAAGGTATACGCACCGCATGACCATTAAACTTTCCTTTTAGTTCAGGAAAAATATCGGTAATCGCTTTAGCTGACCCCGTAGTGGTTGGAATTAATGATAAACCACAAGCCCGTGCGCGACGTAAATCTTTATGGGGAGCATCAAGAATAGTTTGGGTATTGGTAATATCATGGATAGTCGTCATGCTGCCATGCTTTATGCCTATATTATCTTGCAATACTTTAACTACTGGCGCTATACAGTTAGTAGTGCAAGAAGCAGCCGTAACAATATTATGTTGTGTAGCACAGTATAAATGCTGATTTACCCCCATAACAATATTCACTACATCGCTGTCATGCTCGGTCACTTTCATTGGCGCAGTAACTAAAACTTTTTTAACACCTTGTTCAAAGTAAGCTTGTAACTTATTTTTATCTCGCATCACACCTGAGGCTTCAATAACAATATCGCACTGTGACCAATCAGTATCGTTTATAGATCGATTTTGTGACATAGCAACTTGTTTGTCATTAATACTTATTTGATCAACGCCTATTGAGGCATCTACCTTTGCTTCAAGGTGCCAACGGCCATGAACTGAATCAAAATTAAGTAAATGCGCTAAGGTTTTAGCATCACCGCCCACATCGTTAACTTGTACAAACTCTACTTCTGGCCAATCAAATGCTGCTCGAACGATTAAACGCCCCATACGGCCAAAGCCGTTAATACCTACTTTAATTGTCATAATTATTCCTTTTGTAAAATGATTTGGGTACACACCAAGTATATAAAACGAACATTCTTATCAATTTGATAAAGATTTTACAGATTGGCTGATTTTTTAACATACTTATATGACAGAAATACTGTTTTAAGATAAGTTAACAAAAATACAATGATATATCTAAAGGGATT
>JADGDH010000050.1:16226-18501 GCA_016745015.1 Colwellia sp. | reverse complement strand
CGTGGTGGTTACTATCCCGCGGGAAAAATGGACCAACGTGAACTTAACATGGCAGGGAAAATATCTCAGGAGCGTAATCTTAAAACTAATCATGATGGCGGTAATGTTGCCATGGGCGGAAATAATATCGGTGGCGCTTCTGTGCATTATTGGGCTGATAGTTATCGCACTCCTCAATTTAAGCTCGACGAATGGGCTAATGACTATGGCGTAACAGGTCACAACGCTGAAGACTTACAACCTGCTTTTGATGAAATAGAAAAAAACTTAAATATTCATGCCGCTACGGATGAATACTTTAATCGAATGAACGAGATCATGCGAGATGTCTCTAAAGAGTTTGGTTGGCATGGGCACCGAGTACCACAAGCACGGAAATATTGTCAAAAATCAGGCCATTGCATGCAAGGGTGTATGTATGGTGCCAAACAAAGTCAAATGGTTACGCATTTACCTATGGCGATAAAACAAGGGGCGAAAGTTTACGCTGATGCTCAAGCCACTAAATTTATTTTTGAGGGCGACACGGTAAAGTTATTGACAGTTGACATTATTGATCGCGCTAGCAATAAACCAAGTGGCATAAAAATGTTGATTCATGCAGACCAATTTGTTGTTGCAGCAGGAGGGTTTAACACGCCATTTTTCTTGATGCAGCAAGGTTTAAAAAAGCAACTTCCTGAACTGGGAAAAAATATCTCTATGAATCCTTCCTCAATGGTTCATGGTATTTATGATGAAAAAATCATTTTGTGGCGCAATATTCCTGCAGCCTATGGCGTTGATGAGTTTTTAGAAAAACGCTATAAAAACAATAAATACCTAGAAGGTGGTTATATTTTAATGGCTAATCAAATTCATCCTGCATCATTAGCAGCGTTTACACCAGGTTATAGTGAAAATCATAAAAATATTATGGCCAATATGCCTAATGTGGGTGGCACCATTAGTTGGATGGATGATATTCCTTCTGAATTGGGTGAAATACAAATGGGTGATGACGGCACTAAAACGGTATTTTATGAGTATGGCCCTCTCACTCAATTGGTGTTAAAAGACTCTTTAACTAAACAAATTAAACTGCAATTTGCTGCTGGTGCTAAAAAAGTTATTATTGCAGGTCATCAAGGGATAACCTTCAATTCCATTGATGAACTGAGCAAACTTGATAAACTTATCATTGAGGCAGGTGGTTTATTTTTAGCATCGCCACATCCTGGTGGAGGATGTAGAATGGGGTCTGATGCCCGTAATAGTGTCGTTGATTCAAACCACAAGGTGCATGGTTTAAGTAATGTGTATGTTTCTGACAGTTCTGTTTTCCCAACAAGTTCAGCTCTTGATCCTAGCCTGACAATTATGGCGTTTAGCTATATAGCAGCCAAAAGCATTATTGCAGCAAGAGAACAATAGGTTAAGTAATAGATAACTTGAATTTATTATGAAATGTTTTATCGTTAAATTCGTCACTTAGCCTATCATCGTTTGGCGATAATATTGTTGGTTATAATGTATAATGATTCTCTAATGTTTATTTAAAAAATTTACTAATTATTATTTTTTTAATATAAGTTGAAATAAATTACTTTCTGAGGATAAATAATGACTATTGCTAACGTGCTGCCCATGCGCATTTTTTTCGTGGTTGCGCTGTTTTTTCTGTCTGGCTGCGCCACTATGAATTTAGATTATGAGGAGCCTAGTGTCGAATTGGTTTCTTTTAAGGTTTTACCCGTTAATGGATTTGAACAAAATTTTGAAATAGGCCTAAAGTTAAGCAACCCCAATAGTTTTGAATTACCGTTGAATGGTATTAGCTATCAGTTGAATGTAGCAGGGGAAACCTTAGCCCACGGTGTTGCCGCGAATATTCCCACCGCAGGGGCTTATGGGGAGTCACGTTTTGTGGTTCCTGTTTCAACTAATTTAATGAGAGGTTTCAAAGTAATAAGCGCGCTAATGAATAGTCAAGGACAGGATATCAGTTACCAACTAAAGGCTAAATTAGATATCAATATTCCTTTTGTGCCAAAGTTGACTGTCATTCAAGATGGTATTATTCCCCTCAATCAGAAGTCTCTATAGCGGTATTTACACCCTACACAAAAGAAAAAAATAACTGAATCCTGCATCTTTATGGTGTTTGGGGTTATAATGGTTCGTTCAGAGCAAAATTGTGATACCCAATACATGGGTTTTATTGCCAAAAGTTTACGTTATGAAAAACGTAACCGTAAAAATAACGGACTTTACAATACAGCTAACAATAACAATA
>JADGDH010000050.1:2171-16126 GCA_016745015.1 Colwellia sp. | reverse complement strand
TAACAATAACAATACAAATACGAGAAAAAGTCCGAGTAGTATGGCATGCAGATATTAGAAAAAAATTATCAGGTTAATAGCGTCCGTAAGGCTATTGAAGTAGGGGATAACTCCATTATCGCACTGCCTACGGGTGGCGGTAAGAGTATTTGTATACTTAAATTATGCCAAGCAATGTCTGACAAAAAAGTTGTAATAAGTTTACGTAATGCTGCATTGGTTCCTCAACTATTACATACGCTTACCGTTAACGGCTTGTCTGTTAGTGTTGTAAAATCAGGCTACAAGTATGTTGCTGGCGGTGATGTAACCTTGGTGATGGAGCAGTCTTACAGCAGAAGAAAATACCTTAATATAGAGTGTGATGTGCTGCTACGTGATGAATATCATGTGGGGTGTATGGGTGGCGTTTATATCACTATGCGCGAAGAACTATCACCTGACTTAATTATAGGGCTTACTGCTACGCCAATTGATAGGTTAGGCGTTTATATTGATAAGTCGATGGTATTAATTGAAGAGACTACGACTAAGGCGCTGATTGAATTGGGTGAATTAGCTAAACCTATTTATAAAGTTCCGAGTTTATCGCAAGAAATAGATTATAGCGCAGTTAAGATGTACCGAGGTGATTTTAGTGTTTCTGGTTTAGATCTGATATTACTTGAACATTGTACATTAGTTGCACAGCAAACTGTTGATGACGCACTATCTCAAGGCCGTAAGGTTATGCTGTTTGCTAATTCTATAAAGCACGTAGAAGCGCTATCTGAGGCTTTTATTTTACTTGGTGTTAAACATGAGCGTGTTCATTCTAAGCGCTCTTCTGATGATAATGAAGAAAGCATACGTAGATACAAATCAAACGAAGTTAGGCTGATCATTAATATGTCTATGCTTACTATTGGCTTTGATGACCCTACTACTGATTGCGTTGTTTTAGCGCGACCTACCAAAATATTAAGATTGTACTTGCAAATTATAGGTAGGTGTTTACGTGCGTCTAAGGGAAAAACTGATGCGTTAATACTGGATTTAGCGCAATGTATTTCTACGCACGGTTTTGCTGAAGACTATAGAGATTTCACCCGTAAAACGGCTAAGTCTGCAGCTATAATGTCTGAGCGATTGAGCGTGACCAATATAGGTCAGTTTGTTGATGGAGAGTTCACCTTTGATGAGTCAATAGAGCGTAAGGTAGTTAAAAGAAAACCATCTAAGCCTCGTAAAAAATCTCAACCTAGGTTAGTTGTTAGTAAGGAGGTTGTTGATAGAACTGCAAGCAAACGAGCTGAAGCGTTACTCCGGCTTAACCCTAGAATGGAAAAATTGGTCAGTACTATTGAGTTGGTTAATAGTGTTTACGAGCAGGAAAATGCAAGTAGCAAAATGCTTGATGAAGTCGGTATGGTTAAGTTAGTTGCCTTGATAGGATTTGCCTACAGTGACTCATTAGTTGATAGTTGCACTACGCTAGTTGAAGGATTACACGCTCAAAATAAATCAATTAGAGGTTTGCTGCTTAAAATTAGCAATTTGATAACGGCAGCAGCGAGAAAAGAACTAATTAGCTAGATAATTTTTTAACCATTAATTTTTATGATCTCAATGTTAATGTCACTAACACAATGCCATGATCGGTACTTTCGCCATCCCGTTCAAAAATAGGATTAATTAAATGCCGATCGTAAGTATCATAAGCACTTACTTGATAAAGACTGTCGTGGTAACTGGCATCAAATTCACATGACAATAGAATGTAATCGAGTACGGAGCTACCTGCACCAAAATAATGTGTTGGCGTACGTGGTGCTATTTTTTCTCGGTTAGTTGTATTAGCTTCGTTATCGTCATTACTTTCAATATCTTCATTACGGTCATTCATTATCGCCATTTCAAATAAATTCCATGCATCTTGTAAACAGTATTTGGCAAGATAGGCATCACGGTCAATTGCAGATACAAACCGTAAGGTGTTTGTGAGTAAGTGATTTAACACGCCATCAGTTAAGGTACTATTAAAATCACCCATTAATATCATAGGGTGACCAGTAGCCTCGCGGCGTTCTATCATATCAATCATTAATAACGTTGCTTCACTGCCACGTTGTATGGTTGAACCCCAACCGCCAGCTACGTTTGCTTTCAGACTTTCAATAATTATTTTTTCTGGCGACATGCTATTATTTTTTTCGTCGAATTCAATCATTGAACGTTTAGATTTAAAATGTACTACATAGCAATCACAGTTACCTATATGGGGTACGTCAATCGTGGCTCTTATTACTTTGCGGCTAAAAGAGAAATGATTAGCTAAACCTAAGGTTTGTGCAAGTTCAGTGTTTGGCTTTACTGCTGCTACGTCAATAATAGGGTAACGAGAGGCAATAGCGACAACAGGGCTTCGATAAATAAAGTCATCTATGACATGAGGTTGGTCTACTACTTCAAAGTATGGATAGCCTTGCGTAAGTACTAATTCTTTTAACGATTCAGCACTAAACACTTCTTGGAAACCAATAATATCAGGCTGATGCTCACGCAAGTATTCAGTAATCCACTTTTGTTTTTTTACCCATTGTTCAGCGCTATAAATACGTTCAAATTCATAAAAAGCATTTGGGGGTTCAAGGTAATTAAACAAATTGAACGTTGCAATTTTAAGCTGTGTATCTGCTAATTCTGCTATTAAGGGAGCTACTGATACAGCTTCAGAAGGAATAGACTGATTCATTTCTTTTTTAACGATGTGGTTGATGATGATAACTCAGAATTTAATTAATTATGTTCTGTATTCTGCATTGATTTTTACATAATCGTAGCTAAAATCACAGGTCCAAATTGTTGCATTTTTATTACCACGGTGAAGTTGCACGGTAATATCAATTTCAGCTTCATCCATTACTGCTTGGCCTTCTTCTTCTTTATAGCTTGCGGCACGGCCTCCTTTTTCAGCGACTAATACATCACCAAAATATAACTCTAATTGTTCAGTATCTAAATCAGCCAATGACGCGCATTCTCTAGAAGCGTAACCAATAGCAGCAAGTACACGACCTAAGTTAGGATCAGAAGCAAACATTGCTGTTTTAACTAATGGACTTTTACCAATAGAAAAGCCAATAGTTTTTGCTTCATCATTCGTTAATGCACCTTTAACGGTTATCGTTAAAAATTTTGTCGCGCCTTCTCCATCTCGAACGATAGCTTTAGCTAAGTATTGCGAGGTATCAAGTAACGCATTAAATACGTCGTTAAAACCGTCACTGTTGCGGCTTGTAATCGCAGGAGCATTGCTTTTTCCTGTAGCGATAATAATAAATGAGTCATTAGTTGAAGTGTCACCATCAACAGAAATACAGTTAAAAGATAAGTCTGTAATTTCTTTTGTTATTTCATCTAATAATGATTGCGTGATATTTGCATCGGTTGCCACATACCCTAGCATAGTTGCCATGTTAGGGTGAATCATGCCTGCACCCTTAGATATACCTGTAATATTTATTTGCTCTTTAGCAACTTGTACATTGGTAGAGTAAGCTTTTGGGGCAACATCTGTGGTCATAATCGCCGAGGCAGCATCAGCCCAGTTATTGGCTGTTAAATTAGCAGCGGCAAGTGGCAAGCCTGCTAAAAGCTTATCCATAGGTAAGTGCTCTAAAATTACGCCTGTTGAAAAAGGTAATATAGACTCAACAGGAATTGCCATCGTTTCAGCTAAATGTTCACAAGTAGCTACTGCGTCTAACATGCCTTGCTCACCTGTTCCTGCGTTGGCATTGCCTGTGTTGATTACTAATGCTTTAATACTGGTAACATCATTGTTTTTCACTGCGTTTAAATGTTTTTTACATAGCGTAACAGGTGCAGCACAAAAACGGTTTTGGGTAAAAACACCGGATACGGTACTGCCATTGGCAATTTCAATAACGAGTAAATCTTTCCGATTGGGTTGTTTAATATTTGATTCGGCCCAACCTAGGCGAATGCCTTGAATTGGCGCAAGAGAAGAGGGAATTATTTCAGGTAAATTGACAGGCATAAAAAGTTATTAATCATATTTGAAAGTAGATAAATATTACGCTTTACTGGTTATTTATGCAAGTTGATGGCAAAATTATGGCAAGGTGATATAAGAATATTAACGTGAATGTTAACGTGAATATTAATGGAAGATTAAGAGTGTAATGTTAGAGAATAGTAGTCAGTTACATAGCAATTATAACGAGCAAGGTTACTTTGTCATTCGAAATTATTTTAGTGACTCTGAAATTTCATCACTTAGAAAAATCATATTGAAATTTCATACTTTATGGAAACAAGATAACGCAAAATTTTATCAAGAGGAAGCGTTCAATTCTTCTTTAATAACGGGTAGTGAATACTTGGCATTTGATGATCGGCTGGATCTTTTTAACTTTATTAGTTCAAAAAAAATAATGGCCGTTGTCGAATCAGTTATGTTGGCTACCCCTGCGTTTATGAATACCCAGTTATTTTTCAACCCTGTTAATCGTCAGCAAAAAGATTTTTGGCACCGAGATTGTCAGTATGATTATGATGTTGAAGATCAAAAGAAAGTCATTAAAGATACCCAGGTTGTACATTTTCGAATTCCTTTATTTGACGAACTTGGTATGGAGTTAGTGCCAGGAACACATAAACGGTGGGATAATGATGAAGAATTTAATGTACGACAAGAAGAAAAGGGGAGAGTGAGTAGTGAAAACCTCTCTACGGGTAAAAAAATTAACTTAGCCGCGGGCGATTTATTAGTTTTTTCTGCTGATATGATCCACCGAGGTCTCTATGGGTTAGATCGGTTAGCGCTCGATATGCTAATTTTTGATTCGGCAGGTAATTATGTTGACTATGTTGATGACGATTGTTTGCCAGATATTTTAATGCTGGATAAAATTGATGATCCAAGGTTATTTATAAATACGCTCCATTTAAAATCGAAGAGTTGATTTCAACAAAGGTTAATTGGGTATACTGGAATATTATGAATAAAGTATCAAAAGAAACACAAGAACAAGCGATGAAAATTGCTAAAGGGACTCAGCGCCCAAATCAAACAAAAGAACAGACTAAACTTATATCTCAGGGAATAGAAAAAGGTATATCTGAATATAAAAAACAGCAAAATAAAAAAGCACGTGAACGAGATAAAGTTCGTAAAACTAAATTAAATGCTTCTGTAGATAAAACTGAAATTACTGAGGTTACTAATTCAGGTACTGATATTAGCTCAGGCAATAAATTGCCATGGGTTTTGTTAGTTGTAAGTTGGATTGGGTTTTCTAGTTGGTATTTATCTCACTGATCATTAATAAGCCACAAACACCTTGATATTTACTCTAACTGTACCTACTTCATAATAAAGCTTAACAATTAATGTATATTATGTTGTCTTATCTGTTGCCGATATTTATTGGTATTTTACTCATCGGTTATTCTGTAGGTAAGCCTTACTGGCGAGAGCATCAGCGAAATAAAATTATACACCAACCTTTTAAAAAAGAGTGGCGTAAAATTATTCAGCAAAGAATGCCTTACTTTAGGAAAATGCCAGCTGATTTACAGTTACAACTTAAACAGCATATTCAGGTGTTTTTGATAGAAAAAGATTTTATTGGTTGTAACGGCGTTAAAATAACGGATGAAATAAGAATAACGGTTGCTGCACAAGCGTGTTTATTATTACTTAACCGCAAAACTGATTTTTATCCTAAATTACAAACCATACTTGTTTATCCACGAGCGTTTATTAAAGAGCAACAAAGTAAACAGACTGGCGGTGTGCAATTTAGTCAAAAAATAGCATTAGCAGGTGAGTCATGGGATGTTGGTAAAGTCGTTTTGTCTTGGCAAGATACTTTAGATGGTGCGAAAACTCCTGATGATGGACGCAATGTGGTGATTCACGAGTTCGCTCATCAATTAGATCAAGAAAGTGGTAACGCCAATGGCGCTCCTATTTTAGATAAAGATCAAAGCTATCAATGTTGGTCTGAAGCTTTTTCTGCACAATTTGAGCTATTAAAAAAACAAGCAAAAAGAGGTAAACCTTCATTATTTGATTATTATGGTGCGACAAATCCTGCTGAGTTTTTTGCTGTTGCAAGTGAAGTGTTTTTTGAAAAATCTCCTCAGTTACACCATGAACACCCTATGCTTTATCGACAATTAAAACAGTATTATCAGGTTGACCCAATTCATTGGGGTTAAGAATGATAGTTAGAGCATAAAAATACTGTTGCTGAAAAAAACATCACATTAGTACAAAGATTAGATATTGTTTACGTTACTATTACTGTATAATGCGCGACCTTAATTTTGAGTCTTTTTGTTATTTTCTAAGTGATTTTTATATCAGCATTATTTAACAAGCATTCAAACACAGTTAGCTAAACTCAGGAATATCTTTTGATCACTACATCGAACATTACAATGCAATTTGGCGCTGAGCCTTTGTTTGAAAACATCTCGGCTAAATTTGGCAACGGTAACCGTTATGGTTTGATCGGCGCAAATGGCTGTGGAAAATCTACGTTTATGAAAATCCTCAGTGGTGAATTAGCGCCAAGTTCAGGCAATGTATCTGTCAGTACAGGTAATAAAGTAAGTACTTTGGGTCAAGATCAGTTTGCTTTTGAACAATACAGTGTTATTGATACTGTGATCATGGGTGATATGCCTTTGTGGAAAGTAAAGCAAGAACGTGATGCTATTTACGCACAAGCCGAAATGAGTGAAGCAGACGGCATGCGTGCTGGCGAACTTGAAAGTGAGTTTGCAGAAATGGATGGTTACACCGCAGAAAGTCGCGCAGGTGAAATTTTATTAGAAGCAGGTATTGAAGAGTCAATGCATTACGGTTCAATGCAGCAAGTTGCACCAGGTTGGAAATTACGCGTATTACTTGCCCAAGCATTGTTTGCTAATCCTGATATTTTATTACTTGATGAGCCAACCAACAACTTGGATATTCACACTATCAGTTGGTTAGAAGGCGAATTAAACAAACGTAAATGCACCATGATTATCATTTCGCATGATAGACATTTTCTTAATTCTGTCTGTACTCACATGGCTGACATTGATTACGGTGAGTTACGTATATACCCAGGTAATTACGAGTACTTTTTAGAGCAGTCGAGTTTATTACGCGAACAGCTATTATCAGGTAATGTGAAAAAAGCCGAAGAAATAGCAGAGTTACAAGACTTCGTAAACCGTTTTGGTGCTAATGCCTCAAAAGCAAAACAAGCGAGCTCTAGAGCTAAAAAAATGGATAAGATTAAACTTGATGATGTGAAATCGTCGAGTCGTATTACACCCAAATTAGCTTTTGCTCCTGGTAAAAAAATGCATCGCCAAGCGTTAGAACTTGAAAACCTTGGTCATGGTTTCGATGGTGAAGTGTTATTTTCAAAGGGTGATTTACTGCTAGCAGCAGGAACAAAATTAGCTATTATTGGTGAAAATGGTGTCGGTAAAACAACGTTGTTGCGCTGTTTAATGAGCGAATTAACGCATAATGAAGGTGTGGTTAAGTGGTCTGAAAATGCCTCTGTAGGCTATTGCCCACAAGATAGCAGTGTGTTTTTTGATAATGATTTAACGTTAATGGATTGGATGTCACAATGGCGCAGACCGTGCCATAATGATTTAAGTGTTCGTGGTATGTTAGGTCGTTTATTATTTACTGACGACGACGCTAATAAAAAAGCCCGTAACTGCTCTGGTGGAGAGAAGAATCGCTTATTATTTGGCAAGTTAATGATGGCTGATATTAATGTATTAATTATGGATGAGCCAACTAACCATATGGATATCGAAGCCATTGACGCACTAAATAACGCTTTAAAAGACTTTGAAGGCACATTAATTTTTGTTAGTCATGACCGTGAATTTGTTTCAAGCTTAGCAACACGTATTATTGATATTAAAGATAAAGAATTAGTTAGCTTTGAAGGTTCGTTAGATGAGTATCTTGCGAGTCAAATAAACACTAAAAAAGTCGCTTAACTTTTTAAGTATTTAAAAACAGGTAGTCTACATGTTTCATCATATGCCCAATTACTGTATAACGACATTATGAAAATACCCAAACGTATTCAACCACTCGTAGATGATGGTTTAATTGACGAAGTGATTAGCCAACTAATGAGTGGCAAAGAAGCCACTGTGTTTATGGTTCGCTGTGGCGATGAAATTCGCTGTGCTAAAGTTTATAAAGAAGCCAATAAACGCAGCTTTAAAAAAGCAGCTCAATACCAAGAAGGCAGAAAAAGTCGAAATAGCCGACGTGCTAGAGCCATGGAGAAAGGTTCAAAGTATGGTCGTAACCAGCAAGAGGAAGCATGGCAAAATGCTGAGGTAGATGCACTCTATACCGTGGCAGAAGCTGGCGTTCGAGTACCTCACCCTTTTGGTTGTTTTGAAGGCGTATTATTAATGGAGCTAATCACTGACGAAGCAGGAGATGTGGCACCACGATTAAATGATGTGGTTATGTCAGAAGAGCAAGCAATTGAAGATCATCAGCTAGTCATGAGTTATGTTGCACGTATGTTATGTGCGGGTATTGTTCATGGTGATTTGTCCGAATTTAATGTATTAGTTGATGAATATGGCCCAGTCATCATTGATTTACCTCAAGCCGTAGATGCCTCAGCAAACAATAATGCCAAAGCGATGCTAATTCGTGATGTTGATAACATGACGAATTATTATGGCCAATTTGCGCCTGAGTTACTTTTAAGTAAGTATGCTCAAGAAATGTGGGCTTTGTATGAAAGCGGTGAATTAACCGTCGAAACTAAGCTCACAGGGTTATTTAAAGAAAGCAATGTTTCTGCAGATGTTGATACTGTAATAGAAGAAATAAAAGCTGCTTTTCTTGAAGAGCAAGAGCGTTTAGAACGTATAGCTGATGCAAATGAAATAGATAAGTCATCCATTACATAACCCTTACCAATATCAGTAAAAGCTATTAAAAAACCGACATGAAAATATCGGTTTTTTTATACTTATTTGAATAGTGGCTGTGAAGTGAAAGCTACATGCGTTCCATTACTTCAATACCTAAAATGTTTAAGCCTTGTTTTAATGTTTGAGATATTAATTGGCATAAAGCCAAACGAGACTCTTTTACCTCAACGGCAATACCATCTTTTAATATTGGACAAGCTTCATAAAAGCTCATATATAGGCTAGCTAACTCATATAAATAGTTACATAACAAGTTTGGTGTACATTCGCTAATTACCGCATCGATAACATCTTCAAGTTGTAATAATTTTAACGCCAGTGCTTTTTCTTGTGGTTCAATAATATCAATTTTACTTTGCACTTGTTCTACAGCAGCTTTACGAAAAATACTTTGAATACGTGAATAAGCATATTGTAAATAAGGGGCTGTGGCTCCTTCAAAGCTGAGCATGCTTTTCCAGCTGAAAATATAATCACTCGTGCGATTTTTGGATAAATCGGCAAATTTAACCGCGCCTATACCAACTTTTGTAGCAATTTCGTTTAACTCTTCAGTATTAATCTCAGGATTTTTTTCTTTAATTAAGTCGCTTGCACGTACCACCGCTTCATCTAAAAGTTCAGCTAACTTAATAGTGCCACCAGTACGGGTTTTAAATGGTTTACCATCGTTGCCCATCATCATGCCGAACGGACAGTGGTCGTAACCGACATTTTCTGGTAAAAAACCTGCTTTACGAGCAACAATTTCTACTTGTTTAAAGTGCAGTGATTGGCGAGCATCAGTAAAAATAATAATACGATCAGCTTTTAGCTGCCCACTTCGATAACGACAGGCTGATAAATCGGTAGTGGCATATAAATAACCGCCGCCAGATTTTTGCACAATAAAGACAGATGGCTCACCATCTTTATTAGCCATTTCATCAATAAAAACAACTTTAGCGCCTTGATCTTCAACAGCAATTTCAGAAGCCATTAATTCATCAATAACTTTTGAAAGATCAGGGTTATATGAACTTTCACCCATAATATCACTGCGCTGTAAAGACACATTAAGTTTGCTGTAAATTTCTTCACTATGAGCAATTGAAATATCAATAAATTGCTGCCATAACTTAGCACATTGTGCATCACCACTTTGCAATTTAACAACATCAGCACGGGCTCTGTCAGCAAAGCCTTCTTCATTGTCAAAACGAACTTTGGCTTCGCGGTAAAAGTTTTCTAAATCAGCAAGTGCTGTTTCAGCTACTTCATCGCCAGCAAGCTTATCGCTTAAATGTGCGATTAACATGCCAAATTGTGTACCCCAATCGCCCATGTGGTTTTGACGAATAACTTTATCGCCTCTAAACTCAAGGGCTTTTACCACAGCATCACCAATAATGGTTGAGCGTAAGTGACCAACATGCATTTCTTTAGCAAGGTTTGGTGCTGAATAATCAACAACGACAGTTTGTGACTTACCTTCTAGGAGAGAGCCTTGATGATCAGCACATCTTTGAGTTACGCCACAATGAGTATCTTGAGCCATTAAAGCAAGTTGGCTAGCAAGCCATGTTTGGCTTAAATGTATATTAATAAAACCGGGACCTGCTAGCTCAATTTTATCTGCAATGCCATCCAGATCTTTACTAAGAGCAAGTTGCTCAACTACTTTAGTCGCTAATTCGCGCGGATTAGTTTTTAGTTTTTTTGCTGCGCCCATCACGCCATTAGCTTGGTAGTCACCAAATTGTGGACGGTTTGATATACTAATCGCTGGGTTAGTGCCTTCGGGTAAACCTGCAGCAACCATAGCCGCACTGACTTTTTTTGCAAGGACTTCTTTAATATTCATAATGTTTAATCTTTTCTTTTTAAAGCCATAGCGCTGGCTAAGTAGATTGTTCTTTTAGCAAAGCCGTCGAGCTTTTTCATTAGGAGCTTAGTTTACTAAGTGACGAAATGAAAAAGCGATGACAATGCCGATAAAAGGCGATATACGACGCCAACTAATGTTCTCGGGTAGAGTGGAATTCAATATCAGGATGTCGCTCTTGTGCCAAAGATAAATTAACCATAGTAGGGGCGATATACGTTAAGTTATTACCACCATCAAGTGCTAAGTTATCACCTGCTTTCTTTTTAAATTGCTCTAATGTGCGTTCATCATCACAAGTACACCAGCGTGCAGTAGCAACACTAATGGGTTCATAGATGGCATCAACTTTGTATTCCGTTTTCAAACGCTGCACAACAACTTCAAATTGAAGTACACCAACGGCGCCAACAATCATGTCATTATTGATAAAAGGTCTAAATACTTGTACGGCACCTTCTTCAGATAATTGAATCAAACCTTTTTGTAATTGCTTAGCTTTTAGTGGGTCGCGTAAACGAATACGACGGAACATTTCAGGGGCAAAATTTGGAATACCACTAAACTTCATCATTTCACCAGCGGTAAAACTGTCACCTATTTGAATACTACCATGGTTGTGTAAACCAATAATGTCGCCAGCGTAAGCTTCTTCAACATTTGAGCGGTCACCCGCCATGAAAGTTACAGCATCGGCTATTTTTATATCTTTTCTTAGGCGAACTTGTTTCATTTTCATGCCTTTCTCATATTTACCTGAGCAAATACGCATGAAAGCAATACGATCACGATGTTTAGGATCCATGTTGGCTTGAATTTTAAATACAAAACCTGAGAATTTTTCTTCTGTTGCAACTACTTCACGCAAATCTGTTTTACGGGGTAATGGTTTAGGTGCCCACTTAGTTAAACCATCAAGCATATGATCTACGCCAAAGTTACCTAATGCAGTACCAAAAAATACTGGCGTTAATTCGCCATTTAAAAATTCTTCATGATTAAATTCGTGAGAAGCACCTTGAACAAGTTCAAGCTCTTCACGTAGATCTTCAGCATAACTGCCAATAACAGCATCAAGTTCAGGGTTGTTTAACCCTTTTATTATTCGTACTTCTTGAATAGTATGGCCTTGGCCTGATTGATATAAAAATGTTTCATTAGTAACTAGGTTATAAACACCTTTGAACTCTTTCCCCATGCCAATTGGCCAAGTAATAGGCGCACATTTTATTTTTAAAACGTCTTCTACTTCATCCATAACTTCCATTGGGTCGCGTACATCACGATCCATTTTATTCATGAAGGTAATAATAGGAGTATCACGTAAACGGGTTACTTCCATTAATTTAATGGTACGTGCTTCTACACCTTTGGCAACGTCAATGACCATTAAACAAGAATCAACAGCCGTTAGTGTGCGATATGTGTCTTCAGAGAAATCTTCATGACCAGGAGTGTCAAGTAAGTTTACTAAACAATTATTGTAGGGAAATTGCATTACAGAGGTAGTAATTGAAATACCACGTTCTTTCTCCATCTCCATCCAATCAGATTTAGCATGCTGACCAGATTTTTTACCTTTAACTGTGCCTGCTTTTTGTAGCGCTTGACCAAAAAGTAGAACTTTTTCTGTAATGGTGGTTTTACCCGCATCAGGGTGAGAGATGATGGCGAACGTTCTGCGAATGTCTACTGCTGCGGCTTGCGCGCTATTGGTTGTCATTGTTCTTGCCTTGGTACACACACGGGTACACACAAAATGAAAATCCAAACATTTTTAAAAGGATCATCATGGTTTATAAAATTGCGCGCATTGTAACATAAATAAAAAAGCTGCATTAAGTGACTTTTTATTTTTATATTATTTTGTCTAGGTTATAAGTGGTATTAATTTTTTATCTATTAACATATTAAATATGAAGTGACATCACAATGGCATCTTCATAACCAAATCCCTTGGCACTTGGGTAGTAACCAGTGCGTCGACTTTTTTCAATAAAGCCAGCGTTCATGTATAGCATTTGGGCGTTAATATTCTTTGCTCGCACTTCTAACCATATTTTCAACGCACCTTTTGCTTTAGCTTGTTGAATAAACTGATTTAATAATTTTTTTCCAAACCCTTTGCCCTGTTCACTTGGTTCAACGCAAATATCCATTAAAGTTGCTTCATCGATAACAAATTCACCCACATAAAATCCAACCACTTTTTGTGATTCATTAAGTGTCTCGCTAAGTTTTTCACCAAGCTTTTCACCAAAGTAACGACCACCGATACAAGTTGCAAAGGTTTTTTCATTCCACGGGTGAGAGTGGCAAGCATTCTCTATTGGCATTAAGTTATTTAAGTCTGTAGAGAGTATTTGAGTAAAGTGTAAAGGATTGTTCATAGTTTTTTATATAGGTTGTTTACAGTAGGTTCTGAGTTATTACTTTCCATAACTGTTTTTTTAATGCTGGAGATTGGCTGATTAACGTAATACTTGGGCTAAATAAGTTATTATTGGCACAATGAATAGAAATTTCGTCATTCGTTTTTGAACTGAAATACCAATTAAATAAGCCCAAATCAAGATGATCTTTTTTATGGCTAATCTCGCCAATTGATAACTCAAGACATTGCAGTATATCGGTAAATATTTTTTGCTTAGCTAAATGGGATAAAGACTTATTATCTTGCTCAATATTAATATAATCATCTTTTTGCTTTATGACATGTTTATCTGGTGAGTTTTGATCAAAGGCAACTGCTTTATGCTGCCACAGGCTAATGCCCATTTCAGTGAGTTGATCGAATTGCCGTTGATTAATACTCATAAAAACTTTACTCAAATACAGTTTAAATATATTTATTTAGAGATATAGAAATATAAAAAACAACATAATGCCAGAATTAATGAATACTGAAAAGTAACTTTGATAAGAAAAGTATAGGATAAATAAGGAGAGAAAATGGCAGGGGTGGAGAGACTCGAACTCCCAACCATCGGTTTTGGAGACCGCTGTTCTACCAATTGGAACTACACCCCTGCAACGGATTCGAATTATACTGATGCACAGCCAAAGGTAAAGAGTAAATTGATAAATAATC
>JADGDH010000050.1:0-2071 GCA_016745015.1 Colwellia sp. | reverse complement strand
TTCAATAGCATATCACCAGGAAAAATATTGGCCGAAATAAGTTGTTTAATGGCTTTTCCATAGCCATAAAGTGCTTCTTCTAATTCTTCATCGTTGGCTTTAGCTAAGTAAAGGTTTAACGGCACCATACGACGTTCTATATATAAATGTTTTATTATAAGCAGATTATCTTCATAACGAATGAGTGAAGGCGCAACCTTTTGTAATTCTTCTAGTAGTTCTTCATTAAACCTATCTTTAGGGAAAGCAACTTCTGAGTATTCCATGGTATCGGCCATGCGACCGACTCTGTCATGAAGTTTTACTAAGTGATATTTTTCTTTAACGTCGGCGCGTGTCATATTTTTGCTAGGAGAAAATTTATCTTTAATTATTTTAAAAACATAAGGATAAGAAGGTAAGGTAAATACCGACATCACCATACCTTTAATACCAGCGGCTAACTCTAACTTATCATCGCTACTGTCAAGGTGATTTAAAAAGTCTCGATAGAATTGAGTTTTACCTTGTTTGTGAAACCCTATGGCAGAATATAAATCAGCTTTTGTTTTGTGAGGAATCAAACTCTTTAAAAAATTAACTAATGCATAAGGATGCTGACAATCAACAAAAAAGTAGGCACGAGCAAAGCCAAAAACTACCGCCATATCTTCACTTTTGCTCAATAGAGCATCAATATATAAACCGCCTTTTTCATTGTTGAGTACAGAAACAATAAAGGGTGTTTCTCCTGCAGGCGAAATTACTCTGCCAATTAAGTAAGCTCCTTTATTACGATAAAAAGTGAAGTTTAAAATATCAAATTGCAAATCTTCTAATTTAAAACGGGTCTTATGAGCTTTACGGCGAAATGCTTGAATAAGTACTTCAACATCACCATTTAAATCAACAAAAGGCACGGTGCTTGTATGTGCATTTATAATGTCGCAAATGGTTTGTTTTAAACCTTTTTCTACAGGACTATAGCTAGTGTAAATGACTGGTGTTGGTCTATCATCGAGACTCTGAGCAGTACTTTCTACAAAAATATAACCATTATGGTAATACTTACGCTCAAACAGGCTGCAAAAAACTGAATTATAGAAAGTTTCAGCAAGCTCTGGTTGTTTGTGTTTAGCCAATAATTTGACATACTCTATTTTTACTTGCAACCATAGCTCGTCATCAAGTGAGTCAATCAATAAGTCTTGTTTTATTGTAGCAAAAGTTTCTTTTACTCGTTGATCATAAAAAGTGGTTCTTGATTTGGCAGCTTGTTGAATTTCTGCCCATTGGCATTTTTGAAAGCGTTGTTGTGCTGATTGTGTTATTTCGATGAAAAGGTGTATATGGCGATCAAAGCCACTGATAATAGTTTTAGCGATGGAAAAAGCAAGATTATTCATAATCAGACACAAATATTTAGTAATGGTAATAAAAAGCATACTCGAAAAAAAGTATTTAGACAGGTAATTTTAGTTAAATAGCGTTAAATATTGAATATAATTGATAATTATATTGTTATGCATCAAGTTACCAGATTATTAGGGAGTAAAGTTTTTATTTAACTTGCTATAAAAGGCTTGAATCTCTAAAATTACGCGTTTTATTTTACTCTTCACTCTAAAGCAAGGCTTCTCTAACTATTTATCATGCGCGTATCTGATTTTTCTTTCGATTTACCCTCTGAGCTAATTGCTCGTTTTCCTATGGCTGAACGCACGGGTAGTCGTTTAATGACACTTAATGGCGATAGTGGTGTAATAAATGACCTTGGTTTTAAAGATATTTTAGCGCAGTTAAATACGGGAGATTTATTAGTTTTCAATAATACCCGTGTTATTCCTGCGCGAATGTTTGGGCAAAAGTCGAGTGGTGGTAAAATAGAGGTTTTAGTTGAGCGTTTAATTGATAAAAACACTGTGTTGGCTCATATTCGTGCGAGTAAGTCACCTAAAGTAGGTGCTGAGTTGATACTTGAAGGTAAAGCAAAAGCTACTATGGTTGCTCGCCATGGTGCTTTATTTGAACTGAAATTTCAGGGTGAACAATCAGTATTATCCATATTAGATGACATTGGTCATATGCCATT
>JADGDH010000195.1 GCA_016745015.1 Colwellia sp. | reverse complement strand
CCCCTAAAACTCGGCCTCATAGGATGTTTCTGTTCGTAAGCTCGCAGCTTTGCACTCGGGCTTCCTCCCCACAATTCCTCGCGGACTTGCAGTTGCCGTTGGCTAGTAGTTATACTGTTCATATATATAAACAGGTGGATCTCCTACAGAGGACTTTCACCTCATTAGTTCACGCTCATGCTGGGCGTACCAAGAGGGTTTTCAAGTCGGACGAATTACAGTTGGCTTTTTGTTTGTACCTCACTTATTTTAGCCAACTGCAATTTGCCGCTTAAAACGGCATTTTATTATTCGGAGATATCGTTATGAGCGCTAGTAAACATGGTTTATCTATTGGCATAGAAAGAATTGAAAATGACTTTTTTCTCTCATTGAAAGCAGTAGGAAGGCTCACGCACGAAGACTATAAAATAATCACGCCTATGATTGATTCAGCATTAGCGCAAGTTAAAGCTCCTAAGGTTGATGTTTTAATTGATGGTACTGAACTTGAGGGGTGGGAGTTAAGAGCTGCTTGGGATGATTTTAAACTTGGTCTTAAACATAATAATGAATTTCGTAAAATAGCAATTTATGGTAATAAAAATTGGCAAGAAATAACTGCTAAAGTTGGCTCTTGGTTTATCTCAGGTGAAATTCAATATTTTGACAATTTACATGAGGCACTAAGTTGGGTGAAAGAATAATATAACAAATAAAAATAGGTGTCGCACAGCCGACACCTGAAGATAGAGATCAATATAATGGTGCAGAGGGGTTAAATCAGGACAAAAACGTTTGGCTGATATTAGCCTTACCTCGTGTTAATTCTTATTTATTTTTACCCCTCTCTTGCACATATCAATATAACTCAGTATTCTACGCGGCCTTTTTCAATTCTCAGGTGACAATAAATGATAGGCTTTGATTACGGCACTTCAAACTGTAGTATCGCCATTATGACTAATGGTCAGCCTCAAATAGTACCATTACTAAATGCTTCTAGTGATAGTTACAGTGGCTCATCCGCTAACACTATCGCTTCAAATTTATATGCTCCTGATCGAGACATTATAAGCCACTGGTTATGTCAACAACTTACAATAGAGCAACAAAATAGTTTCAAAACTGCACGCACCTCACAACTACAAAAAGCACAAAGAGCTTTACGTGAATTGAGTTTTGATGGCATTGCCAGTGATTTGCTTTTTGGCAAAGAGGCACTTGATAAATACCTTGAAGATCCTGAAGAAGGCTATTACATCAAGTCACCAAAATCATTTTTAGGTGCTAGTGGTTTAGCACCGATGCAAATACAACTTTTTGAAGACATTGTTGCCGCCATGATGAGTAATGTAAAAACATTAACAGAAGCGCAATTACAGAAAGAAGTGAGCCAAACTGTTATTGGACGCCCTATTAACTTTCAAGGCTTACATGGCGAACAAAGCAACAAACAAGCTATACAGGTTCTAACTAATGCCGCTAAACGAGTTGGCTTTAAAGAGGTTGAATTTCAATACGAACCAGTTGCTGCTGGCTTTGAATTTGAAGCGAGTTTACATAAAGAAACGAAAGTTTTAGTTGTTGATATTGGTGGCGGCACAAGTGATTGCTCAATGTTATTAATGGGCCCAAAATTTAGCAATAGTGATGACCGTACTGAGCATTTACTCGCTCATAGCGGTGTACGTATTGCAGGTAATGATTTTGATATTCAGCTTGCTTTACAAAGTATCATGCCAAATTTAGGGATGAATAGCTTACTAAAAACAGGTAAGCCTATGCCCACATCACCTTTTTTCCAAGCCGTTGCTATTAACAATATTAATGAACAAACAGAGTTTTACAGCGCCAAAAATAAACGTGAATTAATACAATTATCGCGTGACGCTAAAGAAACAGCCATCATTGAGCGTTTAATTACGGTACATGACCATAAACTTAGTTATCAACTGGTTAATGCTGCTGAACAAGCAAAAATTGCTCTTTCTGAACATAATCAACAAATAATTGATTTAACCGTTATTGACGATGGTCTTAGTGCAACGGTGAACAAAACAATTTTACAGTCTGCAAATAAGCGAACATTAGAAAGTATCGGTGAATTAATGCAATCAGCTGTAGAGCATGCTCAGTGTCAGCCTGACGTTATCTTTGTAACTGGCGGTACAGCAAAATCGCCCGTAATACATGATTTCATTCAACAACAAATGCCTAACACTCCTGTAGTTATTGGTGATCACTTTGGTAGTGTCACAGCTGGGTTAGCTCGTTGGGCTGAAAAAGTTTATTTATAAAAGTGTCAGAACAAAACCTTACTATTGAAGAAAGTACACATAAAACGGCACAAGTGTGCCGTTTTTGTATCCATTTTATTTTAAACTATAGTGACTTAACCAGCATAGTATTACCTGTTATTGCTACAATTTCACACTGTTTTTGCTCACTTATAAGTTCTTCATTAGCATCGTCAGCTAAACGTGCTTGCCAATTTATGCCCGAATAACGGATAGTGCCGCTACTCACACTTATCTCACTACTTGCTGGCACCACTAAACCAATCATATCACTGGAGTTATCTGTTTTATCTTTTGAGTTTTGAAATGCTTTTAATGGTTTCCATAAAATAACGGCGATCAATGCTGTGAATAAACCCACACTCAAAACTTCATTTTGCCAACCATCAATAAAACCTAAGCTAACTAAAATACCAGTAACTAAACTAGCCATAGCAAAAAACAATAACGGACCGCTTAATCCCATAATACTCAGTTCAATAATAAAACTAATGCCCGCAATTAAATACCATAAATGGTCAGGATTCTCTAAAAAATATTCCATAAAACCTCTTTAATGAAGAAGAAGGATAAACCTAGTTTTTTGGGTTCTAGGTCTAAATACAGTGTTAATTAGACAGCTTCAAACTACTTGAAACAGCAATAGCTTGTGCAACAGTATTGGCAATATTATCACCCGTTTTACCATCCGTGAGTACAACAGTGCTGTCACTAGCAATCGCCTGATGAGCTGAAATTGCATTCTGTGCTAATGTTAGAGTTACTGCTGCTTGACCTTGCTCAGTATTCGCAGCATTACCAACGACCTCTAAGGCTTTGGCGTCAGCCTCGGCAACTAAACGTATTGCTTCAGCTTTACCTATCGCTGTTAATATTTGCGACTCTTTAGACGCTTCTGCTGCAAGAACTTGCTCTGCTTTTGCCGCTTCTGCATCTAATACCCGCGCTTGTTTTTGACCTTCAGCTTCTCGAATTGCCGCTGTTTTCACCCCTTCAGAAGTTAATATTACTGAGCGTTTTTCTCGCTCGGCGGTCATTTGCTTTTCCATATCTTCACGAATAGTTTGCGGTGGTGTAATGTCTTTAATTTCGTAGCGAGTTACCATTACCCCCCAAGGAGCAGTGGCTTCAGTCATTGCTGTTAAAATTTGTGCATTAATGGCATCACGATTTTGAAAGCACTCATCAAGCTCCATTGAGCCAATGGCATTACGCATAGTGGTCATAGCAAGTTGTGTTACTGATAGTTTATAGTCAAAAATATTATTGGTTGCCGCTGCTGCATCGGTGACTTTCATAAACAAAATACCATCGATATCTAAGGTAATGTTATCTTTAGTAATAGCGGGCTGAGAAATTATCTCTAATGATTGCTCTTTTAAATTTCGATCAGCAGCAACTGACTGCACATAAGGAATAATAAAATTTAATCCCGCAGAAAGTGTCTTACTGTACTTTCCTAAGGTGTAAATAACATAACCACGGTTTTGCGGAACAAAATATATACCTTTTTTTAAGGTATATAAAATAACAATAGTAAGCCA
>JADGDH010000049.1 GCA_016745015.1 Colwellia sp. | reverse complement strand
GTTACTTAATATTAAAAGTTACTCGAAATATACATTAGTAACTTGTCTCATAAACTTTATCGGAGCTGTTGCAAATAACTTTAACTTTTCTTTAAAAAATTTTCATATATTTAACAATTAAAACATAATAGCTTGTATTTAAAGAAATAAAAGAATAATAAAACAATAACAAAAAAGCCTCAAAAGAGGCTTTTATATACAAAAATGGCTAAGTTTTACTTTATTGTAATAAACTTAACGCTATTTGAGGCTGCTGATTAGCTTGCGCTAACATTGAACTTGCCGCTTGTTGCAACACACTGTTTCTCGCTAAAGTAGCTGATTCTAATGCATAATCAGTATCTTCAATACGAGAGCGTGATGCTGATACATTTTGCGAAGTTATATCATTTGAGCGAATTACCGAACTAAAACGGTTTTGTTTCGCCCCCATAGAGGCACGTGTTGCCGTTACCGTAGCTAAAGCGCTGTCCATTTTAGTAATTGCTGATTGCGCTTTATTAAAAGTAAGTACATTAGAAGCCGCGCCCACGATAGTCGCAAAGTTAGTAGTAATAGCCATACTAATAACTTGTCCTGCATTGGCTCCTACTTGAAATTGTTCATTATAAGTACTATCAAGTAAATTAACCCCACCAAAACTTGTTGAACTGGCAATTCGAACCAGTTCTTTTTCTAGTTCCGTAAATTCATTATCAAGTGCTATTCTATCTGCCGTTGAATTAGAGCCATTAGATGACTGTACTGCAAGTGTACGCATACGCTGTACCATATTAGTATATTCATCAAGCGCACCTTCAGCTGTTTGTGCTAGCGAAATACCATCGTTGGCATTACGAGATGCTTGATTCAAACCATTAACTTGTGACGTTAAACGACTTGAGATCTGTAAGCCTGCGGCATCATCTTTTGCGCTATTAATGCGTTTACCTGATGATAACCTTTCATACGAGGTACCTAATTCATTGGTTGAATTCGCTAGTTGACGTTGTGAATTCAACGATGCGATATTACTATTGACGACTAAAGCCATTGTTATCATCTCCTAGTTTAAGGGGGTGGCTCTTAGATAACAAAATCGTTTAGGAACCACACACGTTTTCTAAATTACTTTTTAATATGAATTAATATGAACGTAATACTTTTCTTTCGTTAATTGATCTATATAAACTGCTCTATAATTACTAATACATATCAATGCACTTTATATGCCAAAACAAACATAGCCAATTATAAATAATTAAATAAACTTAAATTTTTAATTTGCACGAAACTTTGCTGCGCTGCCTGAAGTGACGCTTTTGATTGCTCAAAGGTGGCGACAGCCTTAGCAAAATCAAGATCTTCAATATTGGATCTACCTGAAGACAAGTAAAGTTCTGCATCTAAGTGATTTGAAGATTGATTATCAATGAGTTTTAATCGAATGCCTGACTCCGCCCTTCTGCCTGTCATGTGATTTAAAGCTTCATCTAACTGACCCAAAATCACCTCATAATCAACACTGTGCTGAGTTGTGTCTGCAGGATTAGCGCCTACATTCATCCAGTCAATTGCGCTTTTAATGGTGTCAAAAATACTGATATTTTCTTGAGGCGTAAGATCAAAGTCATCACCTGGCAATGGGTTGCCGTTTAATTGTACTTCAATCCCGTTAAAGGCAATTGTTTGCCCTGGCGCATAAGTATTAGTATTAAAAACTACAACGCTATTGCTATCTGTAATCGTTAAATCTGTAGCCGAGGTAAAACTAAAATTATAATCAGGTGGGTTCGCTACCGCGTTATGTGCACCGGGGTTGACTATCACTGCTTTATTTACTGAAATTCCTGAAGTATTCACATTGTAGTTAGCAGAAAAGTCACCAATATTATTCGTTACTTTCTCAAAAGCATCATCACCCGCTTGGTTAATATCTACCATTACATTCTTAGCTATTTGAAGCTTCCTCACCCCACCATCACCCTGATAAATAACAGAATTATCAGGTTGTAATGAAAAAGGTTGAACATCAATTTGGTAACCAGCAAAAACATAGTCTCCTGATTCATCTTGCGCATTGGCTGTATTAAGTAATTGTTGTTGAGAATTTTTAGCTAATTCAGCAAGCGAATGAAGGTCGCTATCCGAATACACACCGTTATTAGCCTGTATAAATAACTGTTTCAATTCTTGCATTACGCTTTCAGCATCGGCAAAAGAAACCTCTTGCAGACTATTACGGTTTTCTGCTTGAGTTAGGTTACGCTGATATTTTTCGATATTCGCTAAAGAGTCTTTATAGCCAGCAAGTGTCCCGTAAGATACAGCATCATCTTTTGCTGTGAGCACTCGCTTACCACTAGCTAAGTATTTAACCTGATCGTTTACATCAGTTTGTTTGTTACTAAGTTGCTGAGAATTTTGAAAATAAAATTGTTGAGTTGATACACGCATAAAACCCCCTTTACCTTACAGCCGCTAAAATAGTGTCAAAAATAGTATTAGCGGTAGAAATAATCTGTGAAGCCGCTTGATATGCTTGTTGAAATTTCAATAGATTTGCCGCTTCTTCATCTAAATTAACGCCCGAGTTTTCTTGATTACGATTAAACGCCTGGGTAAAAAGTGCTTCGGCTGTTTCTGCTACTAACTTAGCTGAGCTTGATTTTGAGCCAACAACAGACGTTGAAATAGCTAAACTTTGGCTAAACGTTTCTTTACCACCATTGATCACACCTTGCTCTTGTGTTTTCGCCATGGCAACTATATTACTGTTATTACCCAGACCGAATGCATCACCAATGAAAAATTGCTCTGGTGCATTTGGCGCAGAACCCGAGGGTGTACCTGAAATCTCTATTTGAAAACTTGCTGTCGCAGGTAGTGGCGGTAAATTGACAGCTTGAGTGGGTGGTGTGTAAGCAATAGGCGCTGAAGTTACCCCTAAATTATCCGTAATGGTGTAATTAAAAATACCAACGGGACTTTCTAATACATCAATACGTATTGGCATTGCTGTTTGTGCATTAATAGGGTCAAACATATCAACAATAGTTACTTGTCCTGCACTAATATTGTTGTCTGACGGGGTAATTTCTACTGCCGAACTGGCAGCTATTGCCGCACCGTCAGTTAACGTTGTTTTAATAAGCGCAGCACTATTTTCCGTAGGCCTAATAATAAAGGAATCATCATTGGCTGGAGCGCCACTGGTTTCAATAAACTCAAAACCAAAAGATGTTGTATAGGTGCCACTACCAGGAGCACCTAAGTTAGTACTCGCATTAGTAGTCATGTTGGTCATGATGTAATCGGTACCGTTGTAACGCACTTCAAACTCATCCGTTGGTAGTGTAGATACATCGGTAATGTTAACCTGACCTTGTAAGTTACCTGCATTTGTTGTTGGCGTTAATACCCGACCTTGCTGCAATTGCGCAGTATTAATATCTGTGAAGATATTAGCTCCTTGCTGACCATTTAAATCCAAACCATCCGCTTGGCTATCATTTAAGGTCGAAGAAATAGCCATTGCTAAACGGTTTATTTCACTGCGTAGCTCTATTAAATGCTCATCACGAAATTCAAAACTGCCACCAAGAGAGCCACCCAATGTTGAACCATTAATTGCCACGGTAGAATGGGGACTAACTAAGCGAAGTTGTGTTTGTAATGGATCAGGATCGCCAGACTCTACTCTTACCGTTAGTGGCGTTATGCCAGCAACTAAGGTTGTTCCGGCCCCTATCATCACAGTCATTACACCATTAGTATCTTCGATGGTGTTCACTTTGGTATATTGACCAAGTTCGGTAACGAGTTGATCTCGTTTATCTAGCAAGTCATTGGGTTGCCCTGCTTGAGTTAAGTCTTGTGTTTGTAAAATAGTTTCATTAATTTTGGCAAGTTCAACAGATATCTCTGAAATTTTTCTCGATACTTGTTCTATTTCACCATTAATAGATTTTTCAATTTCGTCAAAATTTTGGTTAAGCGAACGAAAATCACTACTTAAGGTTTCAGCTTGATTCAAGACTATGCTACGTAAGCCTAAATCACTTGGATTATCAGCAACACCATTAACCGCTTGATAAAACTGATCAACTGAATTCATGATAGCTTGGCCAGAGTAGCTCATAATATCGTTAAGCTGGTTTAAGCTACCATTTAAATTATTGGCAGTACCTAAATTAGATTGATTAAGTAATTGCTCTTTATAGGAAAATTGATCATAAAGGCGAGTTATATCTTGAACATAAGTACCTGAGCCTATGTAATTAGGTCCATTAGATAAACCTAGCGATGCATTTTGCTCTGCACGTTGGCGAGTGTAGCCTTCGGTATTTACATTGGAAATATTATGACCTGTAGTCGCCAACTGCTGCTGAGCAGCTAATAAGCCACTCACGCCAGTTTGGTATAAACTTACCGTCATAATGATTGCCTCGTAAATGTATTACTAATATTGCAGGAACCGTTTAAACCGTGAAATATTCACGATTAAACTCGTCTCTAGCTGTTTATTTAGTGATTAAATTTGAGACTGTACGCAGCGTTGCCATAATTTTATTGGCGTATTGAGGGTCTGTCGCATAGCCTGCCTTTTGTAAACCATGCAGGAAGTGCTCCACATTGCCAGAATTTTGTAATGCGTCTTGGTATCTGTCGTTGTCGGAAAGGAAGTTCACATAGTCGTTAAAGCTTTCTTCAAGTGATTGGTATGCTCTAAACGGTGCTGATTTTTTTACCATTGCGCCAAGCTCAAACTCTAATGACTCTTTCTGAATTTGTTCACCAGCCCAGCGGTTATCAGCTTTGATATTGAATAAATTATTTGAGCTAGTGCCCTGTTGATCTTTAATTATTTTTTGTCCCCAACCTGTTTCAAGCGCAGCTTGGGCAATAACAACTTGGAAAGGTACACCTATTTTTTCTTGCACCGCTTTTGCTGGCTCAATAAGAGCCGTAACAAAATCTTTTGGCGCAGTAAATGATGGCGTGGAAAAATTGACACTTTGTTCGATTTTTTTAGCTGTATTTATTTCGTTCGATATTGAAGTATTAGTTTTTAAATTCGCTTTTTTATCTACTTTTGTCACTGATTCAAGATTACCATCATTTCGCAGCACGGTTCTTGGGGTAAAACTATCATCGCCACCACCTAGCTGCCTAACAATAAGATCGGTTAAACCTAAAGCGCCATTAGATGACAAATCAAGCGCCATTTGTTGGTCATGCATATCACGATAAGATTTGGTGGATTCAGAATTAAACGGGCTGTCAGATTCAAGTACATCTTGTGCTTTACGCATGCTTTTTAATAGCATTTGCATAAAAATAGCTTCAAACTGCTGTGCAGCTTCTTGTAGTGCTGCTTTTTTGCTTACCCCATCCGTCTCTTTAGACTGTTGGCGAATATCATTCAATCCATTAATATCTAGAAAATTTCTAGATTGATTAAAGTTAGGTGTGCTTATTAAATTGTCAGCCATAATATAAATCCACAAATGACGGGAAAATCCCTGCCCACATTAAATTACAATAAGCTCGCCACGAATAGCGCCCGCTTGATCTAGCGCTTCTAAAATCGCCATTACATCCCCTGGTCCAGCGCCAACTTCGTTAATAGCTCTAACCAAAGTGTCTAACGTTACACCTGGTTCAAATACAAACATACGCGCATCTTCTTGCGTCACATTAACGCTTGATTCATTTGTTACCACTGTTTCGCCTTCGGCAAAAGCGCCCGGTTGAGAAACATTCTTGCTTTCATTAATGGTTACCGTAATACCACCATGCGTAATTGCTGCAGCAAGAAGTTTCACCTCAGAGCCAATAACAATGGTTCCTGTGCGTGAATTAACAATAATTTTTGCTGCGGGTGATGCTGGTTCAAATTCAAGATTTTCGAGTACAGCTAAAAAGCTTACTCTATCGTTAATATCTCTTGGTGCTGTCACCTCTACTGACGTTGCATCAATAGCTCTAGCCGAGCCAGAAATAAGATCATTAATAACGTCTGATAAACGTTTTGCTGTAGTGAAATCTGATTTATGCAAATTAAACGTTATATGATCCCCTAATGAAAAGGGCGATTTTATTTCACGTTCAACGGTAGCACCATTGGAAATACGCCCTACTGTAGGCGTATTTACAATAACTTTAGAGCCATCAAGCCCTCCTGCTCCTAAGCCACTAACTACTAAACTGCCTTGAGCAACGGCATAAGCATTGCCATCAAGCCCTATCAACATAGTCTGTAATAAAGTTCCTCCACGTAGGCTTTGTGCACTACCCATGCTAGAAACAGTAACGTCAATAGTTTGCCCCGATTTTGTAAATGCTGACAATTCTGCATGAACAGCAACGGCAGCTACATTTTTAATTTTAGGTTTTAATTTTTCTGGCATAGTAATACCAAAATTACTTAGCATAGTTTTAAAGCTTTGCTCTGTAAAAGGGCTCTGTTCACCCGTACCCGGTAAGCCAACCACCAAACCATAACCGATAAGTTGATTAGATCGTACACCCGCAACATCAGTTAAATCTTTAATACGTTGCGCTTGACTGGAAAATGTCAACAAAATGATGATAATTGTAAGTACTGCTTTCATAATATTACCTTTAGAAAATTAGACTCTAGGTTTTAGGCCTATATTTGCCTAGCCTCTATTTCCTTTCCTACAATGGCCACCAAGTGCTATTGAAAAACTTGGTTAACCAACCTTGTTCATTCACATCAGCAAAAGTACCTGTGCCGGCATATTGAATACGCGCATTAGCAACTTTGGTTGATGAAATAGTATTATTTGAATTGATATCTTTAGGGCGAATAACACCCGTTAAACGAATGTACTCGTCGCCATTATTTAATGTTATCCATTTTTCGCCACGAATCATTAAATTGCCGTTGGGTAAAACATTTAATACATGTACGGAAATATCTCCGCTTAAACTGTTGCCCTGATCAGCTTTTGAATCGCCTTTAAATTTAGTGTTTTGGTTAATACCAAATTGAACAGATTGACCATTAATAGTAACAGGTGCTCCGCCTAGCCCAATAATAGGGTCTAGCACGGTATTGTTTTCTTTTTTTAGCTCAGTTTTAGCGTTTTTATTCGCTTGAGTACTTTCGTTTAATATCACAGAAATGATATCGCCAGTACGATGCGCCTTAGAGTCAGAATAAATATTATTTACATAATTCTGTTTAAATAAGGAGCCTGTTGGAATGATTGCAGCTTCTTCAACATCAGGTAAAATTGGTGCAAAGTCAGGGTCATTAGGTAAAGCTTTGCTCAGCTCTATAGTATTGCTACAAGCACTTATTTGGGTAATAAGCAGCGCAGCAAAAAGATAAAACAATTTATTTTTCATAATTCCCCCTATTTACTTACCTATAATGTATCTATTCAGGTCATTAAAACAATCATGACCTCTTAACCCATATCACGTCATCTTCGTGGTCTCTTAATCGAAGATCCAGTCTTTAAAGTAATGAATTCCCGATCAGAAACTTCGGGAATGACACAATAAAGACTAGCTTAATAATTACCCTGTAACTTATCTAAAAACTAATTTATAACTGCTGGTTGATATAACTTAACATTTGGTCAACTGCTGAAATAACTTTTGAATTCATTTCATAAACACGTTGCGATTCAATTAAGTTAACTAATTCTTCGGTTGTATTAACATTAGAGGTTTCTAGTGCCCCTTGCACTATCATGCCAAAACCTTCAAGCCCAGGAACACCTTCTTGTGGTGAGCCACTCACAGCAGTTTCGGTATATAAATTCTGCCCTATAGGTTCAAGACCTGTTGGGTTTACAAAATTAACGGTATTAATTTGTCCAACAATAGATGGCTCTGCTTGCCCTTGCTGCGTTACCGATACTTCACCATCTTGCGAAATAACAATGCTTAATGCATCTTCTGGAATGGTTATTTGTGGCTGTAATGCATAACCAGCACCAGGGGTAACCATATTACCTTCTTCATCCATAGTAAATTGACCATTACGACTGAAAGCCGATGTACCATCAGGCATTAACACTTCAAAAAAACCTTCACCTTGAATCATTAAATCAAGTGCGTTATCTGTCGTTAACATATCACCTTGCGTATGAATTTTTTGTGTCGCAACTACTTTGGTGCCTGCGCCAAGCATTAAACCTGACGGTGCTTCACTATCGTCAGCTGTACGACCACCAGGTTGGTTTATATTTTGATAGAGTAAATCTTCAAAAACTGCACGGCTTTTCTTAAAACCTATAGTACTAGCATTAGCTAAGTTATTAGAAATAACCGCAATATCTTTAGTTTGTGCATCTAAGCCTGTTTTACTGATCCATAATGCTGCATTCATACATCACCTCTAAATTCTTTCATTGTTTTTCATCCAGCTCTTTAGTCTATTACTTACTTCACATTTTACTTAACATTAAAATGCTCGTAATAACGCAGCGCTGCTGGCATCAACTTCTTCTGCTGTTTTCATTAATTTTAAATGCATTTCAAATTGTCTTTGCAATGCAATCATATCGGTCATTTCAGAGAGTGGATTAACATTACTTGATTCAAGCGCGCCACCTTGTACTTGCACACTAGCGTCACTAAGTTCTACTTGACCATCTTTACGTCTGAATAAACCATCATTGCCTTTTTCAAGCAATCGAACATCAGGGTTTACTAACTTAATACGTCCCACTTCTTCCTGCTCACTACTAGGTGCACCTTCTGGCTGAATCATAATAGTTCCGTCTGGTGAAATACTAATATTACTAACAGGTAAAGGCAGTATAATTGGACCATTATCACCTAACACTAATTCACCATTGGCCGTTTCTAGCGTACCATTTTCTGTTAAGCGTAAATTTCCTTGTCTGCTGTACGCTTCACCTTCACCGAAACCTCCAGCCCCAGCATTAGAAAGCTCAGGCGTTTGCACCGCAAACCAACCATCACCTTTAATTGCCATATCAAGTGGACGACTTGTAGTCAATAAAGCGCCTGAGTCAAAATTTTGGCTTGCACGCTCAGTCATGGAAAAAACACGGGTAGGTTGCCCTTCGCCAAACGCTTGCATTGTTCGAGCTTGTGCTAAATCAGCTTTAAAACCTGTTGTTTTAGCATTTGCTAAGTTGTTAGCATTAATCGCTAACGCCTGCATGTTTTGTTTGGCACCGCTCATGGCGATATAAAGCATCTTATCCATAATGGTTTACCGATAATTAAAATGATTACATTAAAAATGCAAGGAAAGTGCCAGAAAGTTTTTTTAGAAAGAAGAAGAGAGGGATAGAGAAAAAATTAGAGACTAACAATGAGAAACTAGGAAACTAGAAGTCAGGGGGAAACCTGAAACCTAGCACCTAGTTTATTAATATCTATCTAATTTGTAATATCGTTTGGTTCAGCTGATTATCTACTTCTAACGCTCTTGAGTTCGCTTGGAAGTTTCGTTGTGCAGAAATCAAATCAATCAGTTCAGTCGTTAAATTTACGTTTGACTGCTCTAACGCCGAAGAGTTAATGGTACCAAAAGTACCTGAGCCACCTTCACCTGCAAGGGGCTCACCTGAAACAATACTTTCTTTCCAGCTAGTATTACCTACTTGTGTTAAGCCTTGCTCATTAGCAAAGTTAACCATGGCAATACGTGCTAACGGCTGTGAAGTACCATTACTGTAAGTTGCACGCACTAAGCCGTCGGTGCCAATATCAATACCCGTTAACCGCCCTACCGCTAAACCATCTTGATTTAAAGCCGTTACTTCAAAATTTGAAGCAAATTGGGTTGGCTCATTTGGGTTTGGTCCTGTAGGGTCTAAGTTAAAGTCAATCGCTACTGTTTGCGTAGTATCAGCACCATTGGGTAAATGGTTACTGAAATCTCTAGTAATAATACCACCATTGGCTAATGTCGGTATTTGACTAATAAAATCACCCGACGAATCAAAAACTAAGCGTGCACCTTGTACACCTGCAGGTGAGAGTGGGCCAGAAACATCACCACCAACAATACCTGTAGCGCCAGGTGCAGGAATGCTAGAATCAACTAAATCAATTGGAGAACCATCTACAGCGGCAAACATTATCCATTCGTTAGGATTCACCGCAGGATCATCTTTAACAAAATAATAGGTCATTATATGGCTATCACCGAGTGAGTCAAAAATAGTCACTGAGGTAGAGTTATTAAAGGTTAGTGGATCATCGGGATCAAAGTTTCCTGGTGAATTGGCTATAAATGAATCTCCTGCGGGTAAATTCATGCGAACATCTACTTGACTGGTTTTTGTTGGCGCACCAGATGCCGTGGGAATTAGCACTGGCTCAGCGGTACTTAAACTTACCGACGATGATGAGCCATCAGAATTTACAGGAAAGCCTAATAAATGCCCCCCTGCGGAGTTAACTACAAAATTATCAGCATTTAACTTAAATTGCCCTGCACGAGTATAAGACCTTTCTAACGAATCAAGCTCTGGCACTGTGGCGAAAAAACCATTACCTGTAATCGCTAAATCAAGGGCGTTATTAGTGAATTGAATACTGCCTTGAGAAAATTGTTGAGCAACATCAGCGGTTAATACACCATCGCCCACTTTGGTTTTGCCAGAAGATAATAAAGATGCTGCATAAACGTCAACAAATTCAGCACGTGACTCTTTAAAGCCAGTAGTGTTTACGTTAGCAATATTATTTGACGAAACGTCTAAGTCTTTTTGGGCGGCGTTTAATCCGCTTAATGCTATATTAAATGACATAATTTACCCTCTTAAAAATTCTTTTGTTATTACCCTTGAGATACTTCAACTACATCGGCTAATGCCATTGAGCTGCCACCATTAAGGTTTAATAAAATACTACCGTTGTTGCCTGCCAGTGTAACGCTGTCAACTTTTCGGTAAGTCATTGCTTGTAATTCTGATGCTTGACCATCAACTAAGCCTGCCACTCTAAAGCGATATGCTCCTGCAGGGGCTGGATCTCCATCTGCAGTTTGACCATCCCATGTAAACGTAGAGCCACCAGCCGCCATATTACCAACAGGCACTGTTTGAATAATTTCACCCGCAATATTTTCAACATATATATTGACGTTGCTAGCAGGAGTGTCAGTTACAATTTTGCCTTTAACTGATTCACCTTCGTTCATACCAAAAATATTATCTTCCACTAACACACTACGCCCGACTAAAGATGAAGCTTGCAGTGCTTGGCTTGACGTCATAGAACCCGCAAACGAAGTAAATTGATCATTTAACTTTTGCACGCCATCCGTTGTAGAGAAAGCCGTCATTTGTGAAATCATTTCATTATTATCCACCGGTTTAGTTGGATCTTGATTTGACAATTCCTTCGTTAAAAGTGCAAAAAAGTCTGCTTGTGTAAGCATGCCTTTATCTTGTTCAGCAACTTTATATTCTTCTTTTTGCCAACGAAGACCTTCTAAAGGATTGCCACCTGAAACTGTTTCCATTTTGCTCTCCTATTTAAGACTTAACATATATGATTGAGTGCTAAACATTATCTTTGTCCTAATGTTAACGTTTTGTTCAGCATATTTTTTGCCGACTCCGCCAACTGCACGTTAGTTTGGTACGATCGAGATGCTGAAATCATATTGGTCATTTCTTCTATCACGTTAACATTAGGCTTATAAATATTGCCATTTATGTCTGCCATAGGGTGCTCGGGAGCATATTCAATATTTAAAGGTTTGTTACTTTCCACTATCCCTAATACTTGCACACCAACACTTTCTTTTTGTCCGTCGGCAGCATTTTGCATAGCGGCGGCAAAAACAGGATGACGAGCACGGTAGGTTTCATCAATACTCGAACTAACACTATCAGCGTTAGCAATGTTACTTGCTGTTGTGTTCAAGCGCATTGATTGTGCGCTCATGCCACTACCCGTGATATTAAATACGTTAAATAAACTCATAGTTACCTGCCTCCAGAGATGACACTTTTCATGGCTTTTATCTTGCCATTAAGAAACTGCACACTCGCTTGATACTCTAATGAGTTTTCTAGATACAAGTTTCGTTCCATTTGTACATCAACCGTATTACCGTCTCCAGTATCTGGTTGATCAGGTGTGCGAAAATCGACGTTATTATTTATTTCAGTGCGAACATCAAAGTGTTTGGCATGCGTTCTATTCATACCCATTTGTTGCTGTTGACTTGCTTGTTGCATCGCTTTTTGAAAGTCCATGCCTTTTGCTTTATAGCCAGGTGTGTCGGCATTAGCAATATTGCTAGCGATCACTTCAGCCCGCTGAGTACGTAATTGCATGCCTTGTGCGTGAAGTTCAAACCCTTTATCAAACCCAATAGCCATAATAACTCACCGTCGATTACATTTAACGGTAAATCATTCAATATTTATGCCAGAAAGAAAAAGGGGAGTTGAAGTAGTGAGCTTGAGGTGAATTAACTATTAATAGACTTAGTGATAGTTATTATTTTTTCTGATAAACAATACCGGGATTACAACGCAACATATTAAAATTATCATTTAACCCAGAAATAGATTCTGATGCACCTAAAAACAAATAACCACCATCATTCAAGGTGCCATGAATTTGACTTATTATTTGTGCTTTTATTTCAGGAGCAAAATAAATAAGTACGTTACGACAAAAAACAATATCAAACCGCCCCATTAAACTATAACTATTAAGCAGGTTAAGTGGGCGGAAACTCACCATTTTCTTCACTGAATCTTTCACTTTTAACATACCATTATCTCCATTTTCGAAAAATTGTTTTTTTCTTTCTGGTGATAAACCACGAGCCAAGGCAAGTGAGTCATAATGGCCGTACTTGCAGTGCTCTAACATAGTGCTTGAAATATCAGTACCAATAACCTGCACACCTCTTGAAAAAGAACCCGGATTGCTTTTTTGATATTCTAAAACTGACATAGCAATAGAGTATGGCTCTTGCCCTGAAGAACTTGCTGCTGACCATATTTTAACGGGTGTTCTTCTGTTTGCAAACTCGGGCAATAATTTATTTTTTAGTAATTTAAAAGGGTAATCATCACGAAACCATAACGTTTCGTTAGTAGTCATAGCATCAATTACTGCGGCACGTAATTGCCGTTCAACAGGTGATAATGTTCGGGTTATAAGTTCACCAAGCGAGGTAACATCAAATTTACTCATTAAAGGAGTTAAGCGACTTTTTACTAGGTATTGCTTAGTTTCACCTAGCACTATACCGCATTGTTGTTCTAAGAAAATTCTAAATTGATGATAGCTTTTATCGTCAAGCTTTCTTGCTGGCACTATTATTACTTCCTAATTTATTTATTTTTATAGATGAAACGAGCCTTTACGATTTGTGATTCAGCCATTTTTTAACTGCTGTGGCTAATTCATCTGGTTGAAACTTAGGAATAAAGTCTTCAGCACCAACTTTTGCCACCATCGCATTATTAAACACACCACTTAATGAGGTATGTAAAATAATAGGCATTTTAGCCATACGTTCATTTCCTTTAACTTCAGCAGTTAAGGTATAACCATCCATTTCTGGCATTTCAATATCAGAAACCATTAATGCAACTTTTTCGGTGATACTGTTTTCACACGTTGCGGCAATAGCTGTAAGTTGATCTAAAGCATCTTGTCCGTTTTTTGCTAAGACCATTTTAATACCCAGTGGCTCTAAAGCTCGTTTAACTTGGTTACGAGCAACGGTTGAATCATCCGCTATCATAACAATTCGATCACCGAGTTCTTCACCAATACTTTCATCAATAATATCTTCACTTATATCAGTTGAAACAGGGTTAATTTCATTCAATATTTTTTCAACATCTAAAATAGAAACCATTTCATCATCTATCTCAGTTACTGCGGTTAAGTAACTAGACTTCCCTGCACCTTCTGGAGGGGGCATCATGTCTTTCCAACTTAACGTCACTATGCGCTCTACACCCGCAACAAGAAATCCTTGTACGCTACGGTTATATTCAGCAATAATAATAAAAGAATCTTCTGTTTGTGTAATAGCAGGAGCGCCAATGGCTTTACTTAAATCAATAACTGAAATTGTTTGCCCGCGAATATGAGCTACCCCTTTGATATATGAATCTTGCTTAGGCAACATAGTTAATTTAGGGCACTGTAATACCTCCCTTACTTTAAAAACATTAATGCCGAAACGTTGCCTTCCTACTAATTTAAAAAGTAATAATTCCAGTCTGTTTTGACCAACAAGTTGTGTTCGTTGATTAACTGAATCTAGTATACCTGCCATAAGAACCTCATTTTTAACCAAGAATATCCTTGTTTCCTCAGTCTAAATAGGAAAAAAGGCACAATTCTTGATTGTATTTATTTATAAGTCAAAATAAGTGACAAAAAATTGATATTCACTAAGTTAACACTTTACTATGTGATTAA
The DNA here is from genome assembly GCA_016745015.1 of Colwellia sp. Taxonomy (GTDB): domain Bacteria; phylum Pseudomonadota; class Gammaproteobacteria; order Enterobacterales; family Alteromonadaceae; genus Colwellia. The sequence goes on along the minus strand of JADGDH010000049.1, from coordinate 4,300 downwards.
CAAAACTAGAACTAATAAACTAATATCACAAACTTGACGTAACTAAATCAATGTTAACTTAAGCATAGTCGAGTATTTGAATTAACCTAGAGATAAATAACAAAAACTATGAGCGCTATTAAGGTTTTTCTACCTATTATGTACTTTGCAGCATTGTTTCCATTAGTAAGTTCGGCTACAACATGGAATAGCGCTTATATTGAGTCATTCACTAAAACCTATCTTAAAGACAATATATCAGCCCCTTCTGGTGGAAGAATATCTTTTAATATTGCAAATATAGACCCAAGAATAAGAATAAAACCTTGCCAAGTTCCTCTTAAAGCAAATATACCCGAAAACACCAACCGTAGAAACATTAATGTTAAAATAACTTGTGAAGATTCAACTTCATGGCAAATGTATTTGCCCGTGAAAATTGAAAGAACTTTTGCAGTTGTGGTTACAACAAGCACCATTGAAAAAGGCGATGTATTAACTAAACAAAATATTGATATCGCGTATATAGCAAATAATAAAATACGCGGTGAAAAATTAACGAATATAAATGCTGTATTAGGTAGTAAAGCAGAAAAAAGAATAGGAAAAGAGCGTACTATTACTAGAAAAAATGTTTGCTTGGTTTGCAAAGGAGACACTATAACTATTATAGCTAAAACTGAAAACTTTATGATTAAAACGAAAGGGACGGCGTTAAGTTCTGGCAACTTAAATCAGCAAATCAGAGTTAAAAACTCGCGTTCTGGGCGGATAATAAAACCTACAATTAGTGCTGTTAACCAAGTAACTATTATCTTATAATTTCTCCGTTTTAATCACTTAAAATATTTATTCAAGTTATTGTGTTCTTTGCCGATACAAAGTCAACAAATAAATTTTTAAAGAACCGCTTACCGTAGGGTGACATTATGACTATAAATATCAACAACTTGAACAATTCAACTCAAGTTAATCAAAACAAACAAGCACAAATAAAGCAACAAGCAGCAAATGCTAACACACCAGTAAAGCAACCGAGTGCTGATTCTGTTTCTATTACTCCACAAGCAAAACAATTAAGTGAATTACAAAAAAAAGCCAATGAAGCACCAGTGATTGATCAAAAGAAAGTTGAAGAACTTAAAAAAGCAATTACTTCAGGTGATTATAAAATAAATCCTCAAAAACTTGCTGAAAGTATTGCTAACTTTGAATTTGACCTTATTTGATTTGATATCAGTGAAACACTAGGTGATAATCGTTTTTAATAAACGATTTTTAAAAGGTGCCTTACATGTCAGCCTCATCACAATCATTAGCATTGCTAGCTAAGCAATATGCACAACTTCAAACACTTGAAAAAATAATTGCTGACGAAAAACATATTTTACAACAACACCAACCTGATCAATTAGTTCAAGTTAGTGTACAAAAAAATCAGTTACTCATTGCTATTCAAAATTTAGATCAAGAAATTAGCGTTAATCAACAATTTGCTCAAGATAAAGCTGCTAACCTTTTAAGCCAAGAGTTAGCTGATATTGAATTATTATTGAAGCATTGCCAACAACAAAACCAAGTTAACGGACAGATCATTACCCAGTCACAACTTGCTGTTGAACGCATGAAAACAACTCTATTAGAAAGCCATAATAAAACGTCCATTACATACGATAGTAAAGGGAAAAAAAGTGGTGGTTTATCAAGTATTGGCTTGAAGGCGTAATTATATTGAGATGGGTATAAAAGCCTTGTTTAAAAATACTTAACTTCTTTTATTTCTTTACGGTTTAAACTTGCCTGATAAATTTCATAAACATCTTTAAAGTCTAATTGTAACTCAGTTGTATAAGTATCTCCTACGGGATAACTTTTTACGACTTTAGCCCCTCTTATCAAACCTTGTACTGATGAAGATAATTGTTGATTTTCAATTAACATATCTGCCATTGTGGTTTTACTACTCACTTGCTGCCCATAAACTTGCTCTGCTAACTCAGAATAAGCGGCAATTTTTGACGCTTTAATGGCCATTAACATCCGTTGAGTTTCGTATTCTGATTTTTGCAAACTTATTGGCGCATAACCAATACCGCGAATAATAGGAAACACTTCAGGCTCTGCCGCTTGCCATTGCACATGTTTATCATAAACAATTGAACAAGAAGAGATAGTTAATACACTTGTTGCAATAAGCAAGATTTTAAAAAATGAACTTATCATGACTTCACCTTTTGAATTAATTATGAATTTCAACAGCACGCTGATTTTCAATTAACAATGTATTACTTCGGATAATCATACCGTCTTGCATTTTAACATTTTCACTGTGACTTTTTTCTTCCCCTAAAGCCCACCTAGGAATAAATGATTGAGCAGTGGCAACAACAACATGTGATTGAATACCAATCATACGAGCATTAATGATAATTCCGTCCTCTTGCTCCATCATAGTTCCTGCAACTATATAGTCAATAATCTGACGTTCAGGCAACTCTTTCCAGTCACGGCTAAAAACATAATCACCTTCTTTAGTTACGCGTATATGGCCCGTTGTTTTAAAATCAATAACCACCAAACCATGACGCTGCAATTCATGTACAAAGTTTTCAGCAATTTGATTTCCTAGCCAGTTAGTTGATTCTAGATCTTTTAAATTAACAAAAGAAGTAACGGCTACAGGTGTTTTAGCATTGACAAAAGCACTGCTTTCTAGCATTTGGTAAGCCAAACCTTTCACTAGATCATTAATAGCATGCTTGGGGAGGTTATAGCTGTCTATCTCACCTTTCTCAATTTGCTTTGATTTATAAAAATTGTCTTCTTGCATTAAACTGCTACAAGATAAAAGTGCTGGCAGAAGCAATGGTATAAGCCACATTTTCATGGTGTTCCCCTCATTAACTCAACGTTTATACCATAGATTGCGCTAGCATAAACACTGACAACTTTATTTATTCGGTTATTTATTGTTATAAAACAATGCACATTTCAAGCCAATTAAACTTAACACACGAGGTGAATAAAAATAAACAGGCACAAATTGTGCATCATACCCACTGTATACCCAATGGGCTAATTAATTAGCCCGATTAATGTTATGCCCAAGAATTAGGATTATGCCCAAGATAGGCTTTTCGTTTTCATGAGAGAGTATATGCGCACTATAACCAAAACAGCTATGCTAATTACCAGCTTACTTTTAACAAGTGTTACTTGTAATGCACAGTGGTATGAAGCCCAAGGTCATGCTTCAATAGATAATGATTCAGTAGAAATAGCACGAACTAAAGCAATGGAAAATGCCTTAAAAAAAGCATTACTTGTTGCAGGAGCTAGCGTTTCTAGTGTTCAACAAGTAGTTAATGGTTTATTAACTCAAGACCAAATAAGCATTCGCGCTAGCGGCAGCGTTAATTCAATTGAGCTGATAGATGAATTTCACAGTGACGATACGATCAGCGTAACTGTCCGAGCAGACATTTTTCCTCAAGAAAAAAAGTGTTTTGCTTTAGATTATAAAAAATCTATTCTGATTACGAAAAGTCATTTAAACCAAAGACAACAAGCTAATATTGGAAAAATTTATCAACTCGACTCTGCCGTTATCCGTCAATTGCATAAGAAACTAGAGAGCCAGAGTAGTTATAGTAGTGGTAAATTATTACTCAAAAGTGCAACCGAATTTTCCCGCTTAAATACAAGCTTTAACGAAGAAAAAATAAAACAACTAACATTAGCATTAGCCGACACTACCGATAGTCAATATGTAATTTTTAGTGAAATTAATGATATTTCTTTTGAAGAGCAAAGAACTAATTCTTGGAAAATATGGCAACAAGGTACTTACCCTCGGAATTTTGATTTTACGCTTTATTTATACAATGGATTAAGTGGTGAACAAATTTGGCAAAGTAGCTATCAAGACGCTGCGGTATGGGACTTTAATAAAAGAAAAAGTATCGACGTAAATTCTATAACCTTTTGGCAAAGTGACTACGGCAATATGATAGACACTTTACTTGATAAAATAGTGAGTGACATTGATGAAAATATAATGTGCGAACCTAGTGAAGGAAAAATAGTACAAGTGAAAGGCAACCAAATAACCATTAACTTAGGGCAACATCAAGGTGTAAAAATTGGTGATGAATTCACACTACTGCATAGTAATAGTTTCACTAGTGAGCAAGGAAGAAATTATATTGGTTACAATATCAGCCCTTACAAAGTTAAAGTAACCAAGTTAACCAAGCAAAGTGCAACGGCAACTACTTTAGACAATAATTTATTAGGCAATATTCAAATAAATGATTTAGCT
>JADGDH010000048.1:15844-18743 GCA_016745015.1 Colwellia sp. | reverse complement strand
GCTAGCCATTTAGTAGCGCCTGAACTTTTCGGTGCGTCTAATAACGTCCACTTGGGCACTTCAATACCTGCTAGTTTAGCCATTGATAAGTAGCTGGCTTCACAAATTCCTTCTTCATGCCCTAACGCGAGTTGAGCAGAGGTAAATTTTACTAGATGAGCTTCACATCCTTTACTTGCCGTTGTGCTGCAATAGTTATTATCTGATTTTTTTAAATACAATTGTGCTTTGGGTCTTGCACCACCAGAGCTTCCAGCATTAACTAATGCCTGTAATACTTCTGTCGTTTGACCATCAAATATCGCTTGTGCTTGTAAGCCTAATTCTGCAATGGTTAGCTGTTGTGCTTCATCTTTATTATGTAAACTTGAAGCAGGAATATAGGAAAGTGCGCCCATTGCTCTATTACTTACAAACGATAACCTGTCCATTGCAGTAATTTGAGCAGGTAATATTTCTGCTTGCCTGAATATGCGATCCATAAGCAATAACCCCCAACCATCAGGAAGTGAGTCTGAAAATGCACCATGTAATCCGTTATGTGGCGTTTTAGGTGCAAGTTGCAATGTTGAATTAAAGGTAAGGTTGAAGGGAGATAAATTTGAAAATTTATCTAAATAGCTGGTGTTGTATTGAAAATAAACACCTTGCTTATTTTGTGCTAATTCACCAACAAAAATAGTGTTGCCACTTGTTAATGTTCGCCAAACTTCTAGCTTGTTTACTTGCTTATATGTCATCTGTTGAGTACCTCATTGATTGACTGAGGTGGCTGAGCTAGCTTTAAGTTATGTTTTGATGTGTGTTTCGTTAACGAATTTAACCGATCTAAATCATCTAAGCTTTGCCAAAGCATTAGAAATTGACGAAAAGAAATTTGCCCCGTTGTTTCAAATTTTTTTATAGTTGCGGCTGGTACTGTGCTGCGAATAGCTAACTTTTCTCTTGATAGCTTTAATGCTTTTCTGTTTGCCATAAGCCATTCGCGCATTGATGTTTGAACGTCTGCTGCTGATAATAAAGAGAGTTTGTTCATAATGGTTGATCTGCAATAGTTAATTCGTAATAACCTATTTTTAACAATAAGTTCAATAACACATAAAAAGATACAATAGTGTCTATTGTAGCATTAAAAATACAAATATAGATACTATAGTGTCTTTTTGTATGGGTGCTTAATGTTAGTTACTGACGTTGTATTTAGTAAACCTATGCCTGCGAATACCGTTATTTATTGCCTAACCAACGCTGAATAAGTGCTTGAGCGCATTCTGTATTTTGATGAGTACCTAATAATTTGAAAAGTGCCTAAGAAATAATATCATCACCGTTTTTAAATGCGTCAACATAAACTGCACGTGCTAAATAAAAGGGTAAATGTTGTGCTACTCTTTCAGGGTTATTGGTTACTTTTTTTGCTGAAAATTTAAAAGCACGTTTAGGTTGGTATTGCTTAACAAACTTAGTTAATGACGCTGATTTAGTATTTTTTCCACTTTTTACTTCTATTGGTACTAGGCCAAAATCAACAGACTTTAAAATAAACTCTATTTCCATTCTATTGCCAATTTTAAAGGTATATAGGTCTGTTTCTTCTGGAAATACCATGGTGCTTATTATTTCATTAAGCACAAAAACTTCAGCGACAAAGCCTTTATAGTTATCTGCGCCAAGCTTTATATCTTGATAAGTTAAATTTGCCATGCGTGTTAATAAACCAACATCATGAGGTAGTAACTTAAACATATTTTCTTTTTTTTGTAGGGTTAAACTAAATTTTTGATGAATGCCATCTAGTATATGTACTTTGTGTAATAGTTTAAGGCATTGGAGAAAATCGACGGGATCAACAACGTCTTCATAAGAAACATTTTTAGTGCCAATAAGCCCTTTAAACTTAAATTTAGGCGTGTTGCCATCTTCAACTTCGGCAATTCTAGTCGCTACGGCATCATATACGCGCTGAATGCCCAAAGGCGTTGCTTGGTGTCCCACTGAAAATTTACCAAAGTCATTACGGTAGTCAGATAATAATCTAGCCTGAACACGTTCTACCGCTCTAATTCTTGGTAAGGGGTTTTCTTTAGGGTATGCGTTCCAGGCATTAACTGCTGCGGGCATTCCCCCAACAAACCAGTAATCAAATGATTGTTCAAGTAAGCGTTCGTGCGCAATTTGGCTAATACTTTCAGTATCACAGCGGTCAACATACTTCACTAATAAAGCATTGTCTGTAGCAAATAAAAATTCCCTAAAAGTTAATGGAAATACTGTTATTCGCTCAACTTTCCCCACAGGATATTTTTTATATAGTCCCACATTAGAGCCTGTAGCGATTAAGCTAATATGAGGCGCGTCTTCGGCAAAAAACTTTAATGAGGTTAGTGCGTCACTTGAAAAGCCAATTTCTTCAAATACGAGTAAATCAGTTTCAGGGTTAAAAACTTTATTAAGGATCAGTTGAGCATTTTCAATGATGTTATTTGGTGATAAACCTTCGGCAAATATAGCACGCAATTTTTCTGCATCTTTCATGAAGTTAAGTTCAAAGATATTTTTGTAATGAGATTCGCCAAATTTTTTAACTAAGGATGATTTTCCAACTTGTCTTGCTCCGTCTATGAGTAATGGTAATCGATCATCCATAGATGACCAAAAAGCCAAATAATTATCGTAATTGCGTTTAAATAACTTCATAAAAAGTCACTAAAAAATAATATATGGTCATAGGATATAACAAAAAAAGGGACTTTTAAACGTAATTATTTTATTAAAAAGGGAGTTTTAAGCAAAATAACAATATAATAAGGGGACTTTTAAACACTAAACTCAAGGTGTGTTGGGGAATATTATTCATCAACTATTTTTTTAGTGATAGGATTGCTCATTGTTCATTGAT
>JADGDH010000048.1:0-15744 GCA_016745015.1 Colwellia sp. | reverse complement strand
TCATTGTTCATTGATTATTAATTATCCTATGCCTGCGAATAACGCTCTTTGTTACCTAACCAACGCTGAATAAGTGCTTGAGCACATTCTGGATTTTGACGGGATAATAAATAGGCTTTTTGCTTAATTTCAGGAATTAGATAACCATCACGAATTAAATCGGCAATTCTTAATTCGGCTAAGCCCGTTTGGCGAGTGCCTAGTAGTTCGCCAGGACCACGAATTTCAAGATCTTTTTCTGCAATCACAAAGCCATCATTACTTTCACGTAGTACAGCTAAGCGTTTAGTAGCGGTTTTTGATAAAGGGGCTTTGTATAGTAATACGCAATGTGAAGCTATAGAGCCACGCCCAACACGACCACGTAACTGGTGTAATTGCGCTAAGCCTAAGCGTTCAGGGTTTTCAATTACCATTAAACTTGCATTTGGCACATCTACGCCTACTTCAATTACGGTTGTTGCGATAAGTAAGTGAATATCTCCCTTTTTAAAGCTATCCATAACTGCTTGTTTTTCTATCGCTTTCATTCGCCCATGCACTAAACCTATTTTTAGCTCTGGCAATTGTTCTTGTAAATGCAATGCGGTGTCTTCAGCTGCTTGACACTGTAATACTTCAGATTCTTCAATGAGCGTGCAAACCCAATAGGCTTGACGGTTATTATTGGTGCAACCTTCTCTGATACGTTCAATAACATTATCGCGGCGAGAATCAGGCAGGGCAATGGTATTAATTGGTGTTCGTCCAGGCGGTAACTCATCAATAACCGAGGTATCTAAGTCGGCGTAAGCGGTCATGGCTAAAGTGCGCGGAATAGGTGTTGCTGTCATAATAAGTTGATGAGGATAATTATGATCAAACACCCCTTTTTCACGTAATGAAAGTCGTTGATGAACACCAAATTTGTGCTGTTCATCAATAACAATTAACACTAAGTTATTAAAAATAACATCGGCTTGAAACAATGCATGGGTGCCAATAACCATTTGCATTTCACCATTAGCTATCTGCTCTAATGCTAATCGTCGTGCTTTTGCTTTTGTTTTTCCTGCTAGCCAACCCACCGTTATTTTTAGCGGGTTAAACCAATTGGCAAAGTTAATAGCGTGTTGCTCGGCTAAAATTTCGGTAGGTGCCATTAAGGCGACTTGATAACCTTGGCTAATAGCACTTAAAGCCGCTAACGCCGCGACTAAGGTTTTACCTGAGCCTACATCTCCTTGTACAAGGCGCATCATAGGCTGATCTTTTGTTAAATCCTTTTTTATTTCAGATACCACACGCGCTTGTGCGTTAGTCGGTGAAAAAGGTAGTGATTCTAAAAAAGAATTTTCAACTATTTGATGAGCCTTTAAAGTACTATCCAAAGAGATTGCTTGGTGAATATCACTGTTTTGTCTGAGTTTTAACATACTTAAATTATGAGCGAGTAATTCTTCTTTTATTAATCGAATTTGGGCAGGGTGTTTACCGTTTTCAAGTTGGCTGGTAGAAGCTTCTGGTGGCGGTCTATGAATAATAGCTAAGGCTTGTGCCAGTGAATACTGTTCGTCAAATAAGCTTGTTGGCAACAATTCTTCTACTTGCCCTCGTTCTAATCGAATTAAGGCTTGGTCGGTTAAATTTCGTAATGAAATTTGTTTTAAACCGTCAGTGGTTGGATAAACAGGCGTTAAGGTTTCTTCAACTGGGGTAAGTGCTCTATCGTCATTGAGGGATTTGTATTCAGGGTGAACTATTTGAAAGCCACGTGGGCCGCGTTTTATTTCACCATAACAACGAATAGTACGGCCGACACATAAACTGTTTTTTTGACTGGCAGAAAAGCTGAAAAAGCATAACTGTACATTGCCAGTACCATCATTTAAATCAACAACTAGCATACGGCGTTTACCGTGTGTTACTTGGCTATTGGTTATTTCACCAATGATATTAGTATGAGTACCAACAAGGCAGTCTCTAATGGTAGTAACACGTGTTCTGTCTTCGTAACGTAGGGGTAAGTGCAGTAATAAGTCTTGTACTGATATCAAGCCTAATTTTTCTAGTCTTTTTGCCATACTAGGGCCAACACCCTTAAGTGTTGTTAAAGCAATCTGTGATAATTTAGTTAATGCTTCCATGATTAATCTTCGCGGTTAACATTGTGTTTGTAAATTAATCATCAATATGCAACCAAGCCTTTTTATCCATTTGTATTCTTTGCCACCAAATGTCATCAGCAATTATTTGGCCATCTTCATCTATTTTAGGATAAGGCAAGCCTTTGCGTTGGCATGCTTCAGCAAAAATAGGGTGGCCACCTTCAAATAAAGTGCGTTGACGACGAGCATCGCTTAGGCGAGGTTGGTCGTACATACCTGCTATTTGACGTTGGCGTTGTGCTTCATATAAAACAACTGAACAAGCGACAGAAACATTAAGCGATTGCACCATGCCAACCATAGGGATCATAATATCTTGATCAGCTAACTCAAGTGCAATTTTTGAAGTACCAAATTTTTCTTGCCCTAAAATAATGGCGGTAGGCTTGGTGTAGTCAATTTCACAAAAATCAACGGCGGTATCAGACAAATTTGTGACTAATACCTGCATTCCTTGTGCTTTTAAAGCGGTAATAGCATCAGCTGTTTTATTGTAATTATGAACATCAATCCAATTTTGACTGCCAGCGGCACTACCACCACGCACTTCTGCTTCGTCACTTTTCCATACGGCATGTACGTCACTAATACCTATGGCATCGCAGGTGCGTACAACGGCAGCTAGGTTGTGCGATTTGTGCAAGCCTTCCATACAAACAGTAAGATCTGGCTGGCGTTTATCTAGCATCCTGTTGATGCGTTCTAATCTTTCTGGCGTCATAATTAATCTACGTTAGGAAGTTCCAGTACACCGTCAATTTCAATTTCAACATCTTTTGGTAGTTTTGAAACTTGAATAGCGGCTCGGGCAGGATAAGGTTGTTTGAAATACTTAGCCATAATTTCATTCACCGTGGCAAAGTTACTTAAGTCGGTCATGAAAATATTTACTTTCACCATGTCGTTAATACAACCGCCTGCCGCTTCACATACCGCAGAAAGGTTTTTAAATACTTGCTCTGTTTGTTCGGCAAAGCCACCAGCTATTACTTCCATAGTGTCAGGAATTAGTGGAATTTGTCCTGACAAGTAAACGGTATTATTTACTTTTACAGCTTGGCTATAAGTGCCAATTGCGCTTGGCGCTTGATCGGTTGAGATAATGCTTTTCATTTTATTTCCTACTGTATAATTTTTATGTGTTCAAAGCAGATAGTTTTTATTTATTTCGGATGACACGTTGAACGTCAACCATTACTTTAATTTTACGTATAATATCGGCAAGGTGAATTCTATCGCGACAGGTAATTTCCATATCAATAATATAAAGGCCTGCTTCTTTTTCACCAGAATTTAAGGTATGAACATTTGAGCCACATTTAGCGATAACATTGGTTAGTTGTGCTAATGCGCCTTGATGATTGATAATTTCTATGCGTAGCTTAGCGATAAACTCTTTGTCTATATCGCTATCCCATTTTACTGGAAATAATGCGCCTTGTTCGTGCCCTTTAATGTTGCGGCAACCTTGCTGATGAACCATTAAGCCTTTACCTGGGCTAAGGTAGGCTAAAATTGAATCTCCTGGAATTGGTCTACAACATTTACCATAACTTACTAGCATACCTTCTGTGCCTTTTATTGGCATTTTGACTTTATTATTTACAGGGGTTAATTCATTATCTTCGGTAAATTCATCGGTTAAGCGCCTAGCAATACCTATGCTTAGTGCATTTCCTAAACCAATGTTAGTCAGTAATTCATCAAAGGTTTTATTACCACTTTGTTCAACGACTTCCGTAATTTTTTCTTCGTTAATATCTTCTAATTTCACCTTACCTAAGGCATGGCTTAATAAGCGATGTCCTAGTGCTTTAGATTCGGTTTCTTCGCGACTTCGTAAATAGGTTCTAATTTGCAAACGTGCCTTAGCCGTAACAACAAAGTTGAGCCATGTGGCGTTTGGTCTTGCTGCTGCTGAAGTGACTACTTCAATTGTTTGACCTGAATCTAATGGTTGGCTCATTGGGTAAGGTTTGCGTTCAACTTTTACACCAACACAAGAGTTACCTACATCAGTATGTACTGCGTAAGCAAAATCAACTGCGGTGGCGCCCATAGGAAGTTCAATTATTCTACCTTCTGGGGTAAAAACATAAATTTCTTCTGGGAAGAGATCGGATTTAACATTCTCAATAAATTCAAATGAGCTACCCGCACTTTGTTGTAACTCTAATAAGCTTTGCATCCAGCGGCGGGCCTTCATTTGCGCAGTAGTATCAGAATTACCTCCGCCTTCTTTGTAAAGCCAATGAGCAGCAACACCTTTGTCTGCCATTTGTTCCATGCTTTGAGTTCTAATTTGTATTTCAACAGGAATACCATGAGGGCCAATAAGTGAGGTATGTAAAGAACGATAGCCGTTAGTTTTAGGAATAGCAATATAGTCTTTAAAACGGCCTTCTATAGGCTTAAATAAATTATGCATAGCGCCTAAAGCACGATAACAATCGTCGATTTTGTCTTCAACAATGACGCGAAAAGCATAAATGTCCATTACTTCATTAAACATTAATTCTTTATTGAGCATTTTACGATAAATAGAGTAAAGGTGCTTTTCTCTACCTATGACTTGTGCGGTGATATTGCTTTCTTTTAAGCGGGCTGAAATTTCTTCTTGAATATTGTCAATAATAGTTTTTCTATTACCACGCGCACTTTTTACCGCTGATTTAAGCGCTCTTGAACGCATAGGGTAAAGTGCTTGAAAACCGAGTAGTTCTAATTCATTTTTAACATCGTGAATACCAAGTCGGTTGGCAATAGGAGCATATATTTCAAGAGTTTCTCGGGCAATACGGCGACGTTTGTCAGGACGTAATGCACCAAGCGTGCGCATATTGTGGGTTCTGTCAGCAAGTTTGATTAAGATAACGCGAATGTCTTGCACCATGGCGAGTACCATTTTGCGAAAGTTTTCCGCTTGCATTTCTTCTTTATTATCAAACTTTAACTTGTCGAGCTTACTAACGCCTTCAACTAGCTCTGCTACGGTATGGCCAAATAGCTCGGCCAATTCATCTTTGGTGGTTGCAGTGTCTTCAATTACATCATGAAGCAGTGCAGCCATTAAGGTTTCATGATCTAGGTGCATTTTAGCTAAATTAAGTGCTACAGCAACAGGGTGGGTAATGTAGGGATCACCACTAGAGCGCATTTGACCATCATGTGCTTCTCTTGCTACAACATAGGCATGTTTAAGTAAATCAACTTGTACTTTTGATAGATAGGTTGAGCTTATTTCTTTTAATGGTTCAAATAGATACACCTATCACTCCAAATTGACGGAAAACAAGAATAAATAACGTGATTATATGAGTAGAATACGTGGCTTTGCGCTAAATGCAAAGAAAATTGTTATGCTTAGGCAAGTGGTACAAGGAGCAATAAAAAACGCGTAATTCTTGTGTGTACTTACACAGTAAAAATTACGCGCTTCTGGGTTAATTTATTTAAACTAAAATTAACCTAATTCTTGTGTTTGACTACCAACAATCGCAGCAACAGCATCTAACTCAGCAGTGTCTTGCTGAATTTGTTCTTGACGGTCAGATACATCCATTACATCGGTGGTGATTAAACCCGCTTCAATTTCACGCAAAGCTAATACCGTTGGTTTGTCATTTTCAATATCAACCAAAGCATCTTTACCACCCGTTGCAATTTGACGAGCACGACGTGATGCGACTAACACCAAATCAAAACGATTACCGACTTTTTCTACGGCATCTTCAACAGTTACGCGAGCCATTTGGGTACTCCAACTTAAATTCATAAAATAGCGCTGCATTCTACTGACCGCTAAGGCATTTAGCAAGTAAAAGCCGCACTGGCCTTTGAAATTATTATTTACTTTAACAAATTAACTCATCAAGCAATACTTTATGTTGCTCAATTTGTTGGTTACGTTTCAAGCGCTGATTATTTACTATGGTGGAAAGATCAGCCAATGCCTGTTCAAAATTATCATTAATCACAATGTAATCAAACTCTTGAAAATGAGAGCACTCTTTTTGAGCTTGTGCCATGCGACTAGCAATAACGTCTTCACTGTCTTGGCCGCGTCCACGTAAACGGTTTTCTAATTCTTGTCGTGATGGCGGGCTAATAAATATGGTGGTAACAGACGGTTTTTTCATACGTACTTGTTGCGCACCTTGCCAGTCGATATCAAGAAAAACATCAATACCTTGAGCAAGTTGAGCATCAATTGCGGCTTCTGATGTGCCGTAGTAATTGCCAAACACTTCAGCATACTCGTAGAAGGCGTTTTGCTTTATTTGTTTTTTAAAGTTTCCAACAGAGACAAAATGATAGTGTTCGCCATTATTTTCACCCGGGCGAGGATCGCGCGTAGTGTGAGATACAGAAACCTGCATTGGTCTCGATGATTTTTGCTCTAGTAAAGCTTTAATCAAACTTGATTTGCCAGCACCACTAGGAGCAGAAAGAATAAATAAGTTACCAGAAGCTGTCACAATGTTTTCCTTTGAACTTGATTGATATGAGTAAAATAAGACAAAAAGGCTAAGTCATATTTTACTCCATTAGAATAAAAAAAAACTAGCCCTGATGATAAACAAGCAATAATAATTTCTATCGTATTATTACAGTACCTTAGCGATAGATTGCGCTAAGTAATCAACATTACTGCTAGCAATGCCTGCAATGCTCATGCGGCTAGAGCCAACCATGTAGATACTGTATTCATCTTGCAGCTGCTGTACTTGTTCAGGGGTAATACCTAAGAAAGAAAACATACCCGCTTGACGAGCGATAAAGTTGAAGTCGCGTGTTACACCATGTTCTATTAACTTATCAACCATTAATTGGCGATTACCATTGATGCGATTACGCATTTCAGCAAGTTCTTGATACCACTCATTACGTAATTCGTCTGAAGATAAAATGGTTTCAACCAATGCAGCGCCATGTGCTGGCGGCATAGAATAAATTACACGTATAACAGATAACACAACAGAAAATGCAATGTCAGCCTGCAAGCTTGATTCACCAATAATTGTACAAGCACCGATGCGCTCACGATATAACCCAAAGTTTTTAGAACATGAACTACATACAACCATTTCTTTTACGGTTTCAGCCATTAAGCGTAAGCCGTAAGCGTCTTTATCTAAGCCTTGTCCAAAACCTTGGTATGCCATATCGATAACGGGCATGAAACCAATAGATTTAGCAACGTCAGCAACTTGTTGCCATTGTTCTTGATTTAGATCCATACCGCTTGGGTTATGACAACAGGCGTGTAATAACACAGCATCGTCGCTAGACACCTGTTTAAGCGTAGCTAACATGCCATCAAAATCTAGATTTTTGTTTTCATAGTCATAATACGGGTAAGTTTTTACTATTAAGCCTGCGGCTTCAAACAACCCCGTATGGTTTGCCCATGTTGGGTTACTTACCCAAATAGTAGCACCAGCTTTGCATGACTTAATAAATTCAGCCGCTACACGTAGCGCGCCAGTACCACCTGGAGTAGAAACAGTGCGAGCACGGTTTTCATTTAATATTTTGTGATTTTGACCAAAAATTAGTTTAGTCATTTCGTCATTAAAAAGGGGGGAACCCGTAGGGCCAATATAAACCTTACTCGTTTCGGTATCAGTACGATGTTGTTCGGCTTTTTTTACGCAATTAAGCACGGTAGTTTCACCTGCTTCATTTTTATAAACGCCAACACCTAAATCAATTTTCTTAGGGTTAGTATCTTCGCGGTATTTAGCTAATAGACCTAAAATAGGATCAGCAGGCAAAGCTTTTAAGCTAGCAAACATGACTGAAATTTACCTTATTGTTTAGAGGTTTGATTTTAGGAATCAAACCGCTTTAATTGAAAAAAATAATGAAGAGAAAGCATAGCTTAAAAGAACATCAAAATTAAGGATTTTTATGTAATATTTAAAGCTAGTTTGTTCGACTCATATTTTGGTTTTATATAAAACTAAAAATTATTCGTTAATGCCGCAACCAAGCCAATAACTCCGCCAAAAACACCACCCCAAACCACTAGCCAGCCTAAGTGCTTTTTAATCATGGTTTGAATTATTTCTTTCACTAACTGTGGCGTTAATTCATTAAGGCGCTTTTCTATAATGTCACTAACCTTTTCTTGCATATTTGCAATCATATCTGGTTGTTCTAACTCATTGCGTAGTAAATTATTGAACTGCTCACTTTGGCTAATCTCTTGTATCGATACTTTCATTTTTTCAATAAAGGGTTCTTTCATCGGTTCCAGAATTTTACTACCGCCAACTACAGTAAGCATAGGTGAGAAAGAAGAATCTTCAATAACCTTAACTAGATTATTAAAAATGGGTGTTAAATCGACTTTTTCAATAACAGGCGTTAAGTCAATACGACTTGCACTACCTGACCCTGTAGATAGAAAGCGGTCGATATTTTCTTTAGTAAAAAATTGTTCCATCATTAATTGGCGAATGGCAATTTTGAAATCTTCAAAACGGGCAGGAATAACACCTGAACCATAAAGTAGCGGCACTTTTTCAAATAACATGTGTATGGCTAGCCAGTTGGTTACTGCGCCAGATAAAGCAAATAACCCCACGGTATATAAAATATGGTTGTTCAAAGCAAAACCTGCCAAGGTCGAAATTAAGGCAAGGAAATTAGTGACTAGACTTTTGTTCATTGATGGCTCCGTGACAAGGTATTCTATTTGGGATTTTTCTTGGCGCTATGATAGCATTGAATTTACTTTGCTAAAATAATGATCGTATTTATTCGGATTGAGGGATTTATTCAATGCTTAAAAAATTACTTGTTCTGTTTTCCTTTATTTTTATTAGTGCTTGTGGCGCAGATAATGTGTCAGATCAGCAATGGCGCGCATTAGAACTCAATAATACTGTTTTATTAACCCTGCCTCATGGGAAAGTAGTGATTGAACTAGCACCGCAATTTTCACCTAACCATGTGGAAAGGTTTTCAGGACTTGTTAAAAAGTCTTTCTATGATGGTACTAAATTTTATCGTGTTATTGATGGTTTTGTGGCTCAAGCGGGGCCTAAAGACGGCAGTGTTAAAGATAAATCAGTATCAACGTTGGCAATAGAAGGGCAATTTTTAACGGGTGAAAACGAACCTTTTACCCAAGTGCAAACCAATGATCTGTTTGCTGCAAAAACAGGTTTTAAAGCAGGTTTTGCTTTAGCGAGCGATAATAATGAGAGTGCTTGGTTAGCTCATTGTCCTGGCGTATTAGCGATGGCAAGAAGTAATGATGAAAATTCTGCATCTAGTCATTTCTATTTTGTTATTGGGCAAGCGCCACGCTATTTAGATAAAATAATGACTATTTTTGGTCGAGTGGTTTATGGCATGGAACATATTCAAGCGATACACCGCACCTCTGTTATCGAGGGAGAGTATGCGGTAGATAGTCGAGACCATACGCCAATTATTAGCATGAAATTAATGGCAGATGTACCGAAAAAAGATAGAATTATTATTGAAGTTGAAAATACTGAATCTTTAGAGTTTGCTCAACGATTAGTCAAACGTCGCGCCCGAGATAATGCATTCTTTTATAAAAAACCACCACCAGTGTTAGATGTTTGCCAAGTGCCAATTAGAAGTCGCCTTATTAGAAATGATAAAATTTAAAATGCTATATCCATTGGTATGAAGTGTTATTGTTTTGTAATCAATAGGTTGTTTTTTGTGCTAAAAACATGTGCTCATGCTAGTATAGTTAGTTAATATTACTGTGAGTTTTTAATCCATTTTTTTATTCAATGTTAAGGTTAGTAACAAAATGTCAGCAAAAACATTGTCAACAACAAAACTTTTAGCAACAAGTAAGTTACCGTTTGCTTTAGCCGCACTAATGGCTATGCCTATCACGTCGGTACTTGCTGATATTCAGCCACGTAGTGCTAGCCTTAACTATTCACAAAAGTCTTTGTCAAATGCAGGAAACCCTGCGGCTGCAGCATTAATTGTTGAACGTAAAGATCCTCATGTAATGACGGGTGGCTTAATAGAATTAGGTGCAGGAATTGAATATGGAGATATAGATGATCTATTTGAAAAAATTGATGAACTGAGTGACGATTTTAATCCTCCTAGTGATGATGACAGTAACCCTAATGAGCCTTCTGAACCGAGTAACCCAGATAAGGGAAATGAATGGGATGATCTTTTTGAAGAATATCCTGATTTAGAAGACCGCCTAGATATTGTAAAAGATAAGATCGCAATCACAGCAGGTTTATTCGCATTAATTGCTTCAGAAGGTTACGCGAAAGCCGAAATAACGAGTGAAGCGGCTTTTATTTTAAATGAGAACTTATATGGTGGCACATTAATCTTTGGTGCTTCTTTGAAAGCAAATTCTAAAGTTGTTGGTGTTTTTGAAAAGTTAAACTTTGATGCAGACCAAGCAAAAGAACAGTTAAAAACCTTACCTGATTTTGATGAAGCTGACCCTACTCAAGAACTTGATTTAAGTGCTGGTATTACACTGTTTTATAATCCTGCAAATAAAAACACCAAAATAACCATTGATAACGATAGTTTATTATTAGTTAAAGCAACAACAGTTAGTCAAATGTCTTTGTCATATAGTCGTAAGTGGCAAAACTTTGAAAGTGGTGATTTATATTGGGGAGTAAAACCTGTTTTTTATCGTGTTGGCTTAGCGAATGTTAGTACACGAATTGGGGATATAACTGACTCTGAAGCTTTGTTTGATGATATTAAAGATGCTGATTTTATTTATGAAAATGGTTTTGATGTTGATTTAGGTTTGGTGTGGGCAGCACCTAATTACCAACTAGGTGCATCGCTAACAAGTGTATTTGAGAATACTTATGAATTTCCTGAGGTTGACCGTCGACGCTTTAGCTCGACTCAAATTTTACAAACATTAGATCACCTTGAAGAATTTACTATGCAGCGCCAGTTAAAATTGGAAGCAGGTATATACACAGAGCAACGTCATTGGAGTTTGAATATGGAATTAGATGCTAATCCAGTTGAAGATCCCATGCGCGATAGATATCAATGGTTAACGGTAAC
The DNA here is from genome assembly GCA_016745015.1 of Colwellia sp. GTDB lineage: Bacteria > Pseudomonadota > Gammaproteobacteria > Enterobacterales > Alteromonadaceae > Colwellia. The sequence continues at coordinate 4,531 of JADGDH010000048.1, read as the reverse complement.
AGGTGGTTATGCTGCAGATAGTTGGTGGTTACCTAGTGCTCGTGTTGGTTTTAGTCGCAATTTAGCGGGTACTAAGCTTGCTTATGTAAATGCAGGTATAACAGTAATGAAATTTATTAATATAGATGTTGCAACAACAATTGATACAGTAACCCTTGACGGAGATAAGATGATACGCGGTGCCAATATTAGAATAGGTGTACAGTTTGACTATTAATTGGATACTAAGTCGTGGCTTTAATTAATGACTTTAATTTGCAGCACTAAGTTACGGATCTAATACAGATGAAAACTAATTTAATTACCCGTGAAGGCTTTGAGCTGCTTCAAAAGGAATTAACCCATCTTTGGAAAATTGAACGTCCTGAAACCACCAAAAAAGTATCTTGGGCTGCGAGTTTAGGTGACCGTTCGGAAAATGCTGATTATCAATACAACAAAAAACGTTTGCGAGAAATTGATCGCCGAGTGCGCTATCTAACGAAGCGTTTAGAAGATATCAAAGTGATTGATTATAATCCCCAACAAGCAGGAAAAGTGTTTTTTGGTGCTTGTGTCGAACTTGAAAATGATGATGGTGAACAGCTTAAATTTAAAATAGTGGGGCCAGATGAAATCTTTGGTCGTAATGACTATATTTCTATCGACTCACCTATGGCACGTGCTTTGTTGAAAAAAGAAGTTGATGATGAAGCCGTAGTAAGTACTCCGTCAGGTGATAAATATTGGACAGTATTAACAATCAATTATTGATACATTTTCTTTTTTATATCTGCACACACCTGCACTAAAGTGCCATTGTAAAACTTCATCAATTTCAGTCATTATCAGTATAAAACTATTATGGATAAATAATTTTATGCGGATTCTAAAAAAACTGCTAGCTTCCTTTCTTGCTGTTTCACTCAGTTTTTCAGCACTTGCCAATTTTGTAACATTAAAGAATTTTGGTGCTAATCCTGGCTCACTTGAAGCTAGCTATTACTTACCAACAACCAATGTCTCGAATAGCGCCCCCTCTGCTTTAGTTGTTTTGCTGCATGGTTGCGCCCAAGAGGCTGAAATACTTGCGCAGCAAAGCGGTTTTATTGGTTTGGCAAAAGAACATAACTTTGCTTTATTGTTACCGCAACAAGGTGTAGCAAACAATATTAAGCGTTGTTTTAATTGGTATTCAGCTGATGATTACAGCAAAGGCCAAGGCGAAACCTTATCAATAAAAAACATGGTAACTACGCTAAAGAAAAAATTGGCGAGTGATAATGTTTTCATTATAGGTTTGTCAGCTGGTGGAGCAATGGCAAGTGGCTTGCTAGTTAACTATCCTGAGCTTTTCACCGCAGGCGCTGTTGTGGCGGGTATTCCTTTTCCTTGTGCAGATGGTTTGATAACGGGTATTTCATGTATGAAAAATGGCCCTTCTCAAGCCGCCGATGAATTTGTAACACAGATTCAAAAAATAAACCCAAAACAGACTGTGTGGCCTAAATTGTCAGTATGGACAGGAGTAAACGATAATATTGTAAATCCGTTGAATTCATCCATGCTTGCGCAACAATGGGCACAGTTATCAATAGATAAGACTAAGGCAGCTGTTGACAAACAATCAGGTTATACCATTACTCGTTGGCAAAATGCGGATAAAGAAGTGCAAGTTGAGTTGGTTGAAGTAATGAAGCGAGATCATGGGATTATGGTTAACCCAAAAGTTGAAAATGGCGGTGAAGTGTCAGACTATTTGCTTGCCGCACCATTGAGTACAGCAAAACATGTTGTTGATTTCTGGCAGTTACAATAGGTAAAGCTTAAAATATCCAATAAAAACAATAAACTAGTTATGGCACCATAGTGCTAATTATTTTTACAAATGAATGATATAGAGTGTTATTAGTTGGCAAAACAGCAGCACTAAAAAATATAAATGCACTAACCAATAACAAAACAATTATTAATAAGGGTTCACATGAAACAACACAGCACGAATAAAAGTTATCTCGCTTTGGCAATTGCCGCAGCTTTAACAAGTAGCGTCACTTTAGCTGAAGAAGCGGCCGATGCATCTCCTGCAGTTCAAGAAAAAGGTCTTGAACGTATTGAAGTTACCGCGCGTAAATCTTTAGAAACATTGCAATCAGTACCTGTAGCAGTGACTTCTATCGGTTCAGATCAATTAGATCAAAATGGTATCAGCGTGATGACTGAAATTCAGCAGTTTTCACCTAACACTACTTTACAAAGCAGTCGTGGTACTAACTCAACCTTAACTGCTTTTATTCGTGGTGTTGGTCAAGAAGATCCATTGTGGGGTTATGAACCTGGCGTTGGTATTTATATTGATGATGTATATATTGCTCGCCCTCAAGGTGCGGTGCTTGATATTGTTGATATTGAACGTGTTGAAGTATTACGTGGCCCTCAAGGGAGCTTATATGGTAAAAACACCATTGGTGGCGCGATAAAATATGTGACTAAAAAAATGTCTGGTGAAATGGAATTCGATTTACAAGCAACCTTTGGTAATTATGGTCGTCAAGATTATAAAATTGCAGGTAAATTACCTGTGGTTGAAGAAAAGCTTTATTTTGGCTTTGCGTTAGCAAGTTTAACACGCGATGGTTACGGTGAGTTTTTAGAGTCGGCATTGCCTAACCAAGACACAGAAAATTATAATAAAGATGTTTTTGCTGGTCGATTTACTGTGGAATTTGAACCAACTGATGATTTGTTTTTCCGTTTTAATTACGATAAGACTGTTGATGATTCAAATGCAAAGGGTGGCTATAGACTTCTACCTAGTATAGTTACAGATGCACCAGTACCTGACAGTGTGTATGATTCATACACGAGTTTGCCTACTAAAAACTTGGTTGAGAATGAAGGCTGGAGTTTAACCGCTGAATATTATATTAATGATGACTGGTCTGTTAAGTCAGTAACAGCGGCACGTGAAAATTATTCTCCTACCAATATTGATTTTGATAATACACCGTTACAAATTTTTGATGTACCTGCTATTTATGATGATGAACAGTTTTCACAAGAGTTTCAGCTAAATTATAATGGTGAAGGCTTATCCTTTGTTTCAGGTTTATATTATTTTGATTCAGAGTCGTGTGGTCACTACGATGCAATTATCTTTCAATCGCTAACAGCCGACAAAGGAGGCTGTAACAGCAGTGAAAGTATTGCAGCTTATGCACAAGGGTCATACAACGTAACTGATAAGTTATCCTTTACCTTAGGCGCTCGTTATACCGAAGAAGAAAAAGTTGCTAATGTTACTAGTGATTTATATTTTTCAATTGAGTATCCAGAGTCAGGTTGGATACCAGATTATACACGTGGTGACTTACCACAAACTGAAGTGTTGAATGGTGATAAAACGTGGTCACGCTTCACGCCAAAAGTAGGGGTTGAATATCAAGTTGATGAAGATATGATGCTATTCGCCAGCTATTCACAAGGTTTCAAATCGGGTACTTTTAACCCGCGTGCTACAACAAATGAACCTGCGGTTAATCCTGAAATAGTTGATTCTATTGAACTTGGGATAAAAAGTGAGTGGTTTGATCAATTGCGTGTAAATGCAACCATTTTTGCCCTAGAGCATAAAGATCGCCAATATAAAAGTGTAGTGCCGAATGAAGATCCTACTGTATTAGATTCACGTCTGGGTAATATTGGTCAGTCTGAAGGTATGGGTTTAGAGCTTGAAGTGGAGTATGCGGCGACTGAGGCATTACATTTTAATTTTGCTTTTGGTTATATTGACACCGAATTTACTGAAGTATTAAGCTGGAATGGTACCGAATATGAAGATATCTCAGATACTTACACCGTAGCCAATACGCCAGACACTACCGCTAACCTTGGTGTTACTTACGACATTGAAACATCTGTAGGCTCTTTTGTTGCTAATGCTAATTATTATTACCGTGGGGAGTATGACCTTGTAGAGGTTGGTAACGTGCTTACTCAAGACGCTTATGGTTTACTTAATTTAGGTATCAATTGGTATAGCACCGATGGCGATTGGACAGCAGCCCTGCATTGGAAAAATATAACTGATGAAGAGTACATGGTTGGTGCATATAACTTTACGGGAGGCCAAGATGATGATGGTAATTGGTTGCCGGGCTTTGGTGGAGATACGACACTTATTGGTTACTATGGTGACCCATCAACTGTTTCGCTTACTATAGGTTATAGTTTCTAAAAATAAAAAAAATGATAAAAAGGGCTGGTTTTTACTGGCTCTTTTTCTGTTTGAAGTATAATAAACACATAAAACAATAAATTTCCGTCTTAAAGGTGTTGTATGAACCAAGCCAAAGTTGCTATCGCTGATGATCACCCGTTGTTTCGCACTGCGTTAAAGCAAGCGGTGGTTGATTGCATGCCTGATGCGGGTATTAAGGAAGCCTCAACCTTTGATGATTTACTTAATGTTATAGCACAATCACCTGAGTTAGAAATTATCTTTTTAGACCTTCATATGCCGGGTAATGATGGCTTCACAGGTTTAACGCAG
>JADGDH010000194.1 GCA_016745015.1 Colwellia sp. | reverse complement strand
TTAATAGTAAATCAAAATCACCATCTCCAGATAACAGCACTACCGTATCAATATTTTTATCAACGGCTGCTCTCATTACATCAATAGTAATACCAACATCCCAGTCACCTTTAGCTGAACCATCACTACGTTGAATAAAGGGTTTTAACTTAACATTAAAGCCAATATGTTTTAGCGCCTTTTGAAACTTATGCTGTTGATCATCACTGCGTTGAATTGCATAAGCATTTGCCAAGACCACATCCCCCTGAGCCATCAACTCTTGCCACAATAAACGATAGTTAAATTGGCGTTGGTAGGTATCTCTGGTCGTATAATAAATATTTTGTACATCAACAAAAACAGCAATTTTCTGCAAAACTTTTCCTTTTTTAATATTTAGGGGGAATTAAAGATATAATTACTTATCAATTAGTCAAATTTCTTACACAAACTCTTGTTACCACCAAAAGATAACGTTAAAATATTCGCATAAAAATAATAAATTAATGTTTAGTTTAAGGGTAAAATATGTCTTCCGACAAAAACTATCAAGTTACTTCTAACTTTAGTGAGCTTACTCACGATTTCCTTTCTAGCCATTTGATAGCTCCAACACCTGTAAATTACGCTGTTATTTATCTTTATATCAGTAATGAGAATGAACAATTAAGTGCAGCTATAGATACAAAGGTTCAACAAAATGGATTAATTACTGCTGACTTCATGGCCGACTTATTTAAACGTTATATATCATTTAGTGAGCAAATTGAAAATACTGTTATCTCTCCTTTCGAAGTAACATTAAATAAAACTTTAGACCAAATAAGCTTACAAGTAGGCAATGGAGAAAAAGTAACTAAAAGCTTAGAAAAACTTAATACTATTTTAACAAAAACAGAACACCATAAGTCACTTAAACATATTGTTGGCTATCTTTTTGACACTATTAGTAGCACCAAAGATCAGCATCAAACATTATCCCAAGAACTATCAGCAACTCAACAAGAAATTAACCAATTAAAAGATAAACTTGCTTCTTCTAGAGAAGAAGCCTTCGTAGATTCATTAACTGGCTTGTTAAACCGCCGAGGCTGTGATGATAAATTGCAGGCCTTAAGCTTTACCGACACACACTCATCTATTATTATTGATATTGATCATTTTAAAAAAATTAATGATAATTTTGGTCACTTTATCGGTGATAAAGTTATACAGCGCATAGCTAAAACAATTAAAGGCCATGTTAATGATCAAGATGTAGCGGTACGCTTTGGTGGGGAAGAATTTCTGGTAGTGATGCCGAATAAGTCTATTCCTGAAGCGAAGAAAACAGCAGAAAATATTCGCCTTTCTGTTGAAAAGATGAAGTTGATTCAAAAAGAAACCAATACTTATTTACCCCCTATTTCAGTTTCTATTGGTATCGCCCAAAATAAAAACACGCCTGATTGGGCTGGCTTATTTAAACAAGCTGACGATGCGCTTTATCAAGCAAAAAATTCAGGAAGAAATCGCTGCATTTGTGCATTATAGTGGATTCACTACTTCACTGTAATTTTGAAGTAGTGAAACTTAAATGCTAAACTTTCTCCTTTGAGTCTCCCACACGGTTAATATTAGCAATCATGGTGTCTGTTTTACGTACTTTTTTTTATTTATTATTAAAGCTTCCTCTGCGTTTATTTGTTCGCAGCAAAATAGTGTTAGATGCACAAACACCCGCTGAAACATCATCACAACCTATTTTTTATGTGGTTAGCCATCAATCTGCCAGTGATTTATTAGCATTACAAAGAGCTTGTAAACAGCAAAAGTTACCTGATCCTCTTAGTAAGATAAAAATTAACGGAAAATCATTTGAACGTACACTTTGTTTAGCAAAGCCAACGTCTGTTTTGGGGTTAAAACGCGGCAAAACCAAAGCATTACAGCAGGGCTTAGAAATTCTAAATCAACACCATATTGATAAAAATCTTAATGCTCAACTTATTCCCGTAAACCTTATTTGGGGACGAGTACCAACTCAAGAAACAAATAATGCCAATGTTTCCTCTTTATTGGCAGAGCAAGCTTCTCCGACTTGGCTTAGAAAATTTTTTATTGTACTTTTTTTAGGTCGTGATAATTTAATACGATATAGCGAAGCACTTTCCTTAAGAATTATGTCGGACAACCATGGTAACAATGAAGCAACTGCTCACAAATTACTACGTGTAGCTCGTTTTCATTTTCACCGCCAAAACATTGCTGCAAAAGGCCCCCGTCTAATTCATCGCCAGCAAATGTTTACCGCATTATTCGCTAACCCGTCAGTAAAACGTATTATAGAAGATGAAGCTAAAAGCAAGAAAATCAGCACCAATAAAGTAAAAAAACAAGCGCTAAATATGATGGACGAAATTGCTGGTGATTATAGCGTCTCATTAGTGCGTTTAGGTGAGAAAATTTTACACTGGTTATGGAAGCGCTTGTATAAAAACATTCACGTTAACAACTCGCAAGTATTGAGGAAGTTAGCGCAAGATGGTCATGAAATAATCTATGTTCCTTGTCATCGTAGTCACATGGATTACTTATTACTGTCCTATGTAATTATACAAGAAGGTTTAGTTATGCCGCGTATTGCTGCAGGTATTAACCTAAACTTCTGGCCTGCAGGCACTATTTTTAGAAAAGGTGGAGCCTTCTTTATCCGTAGAAGCTTTGCTGGCAACCGTTTATATTCAACCATTTTTCGTGAATATTTAGGGCTGCTTTTTGAACGTGGTTATTCTGTTAAATATTACACGGAAGGTGGTCGCAGTCGCACAGGTAGACTATTACCTCCAAAAACGGGCATGCTAGCTATGACAATTCAAAGCCTATTGCGCGGTATCGATCGCCCATTAACGCTAGTGCCTGTATATTTAGGTTATGAACATGTTATGGAGGTTGGTACTTACCATAAAGAGCTCAGCGGTAGCGCAAAGAAAAATGAGTCGATATTTGGTGTATTAAAAGCAATTAAAAATTTACGGAACTACGGTAATGGTTATGTAAATTTTGGTGAACCAATTAATATTAACAACTATTTAAATGAGCAAGTGCCAAATTGGAAAGAAGCTATTAATCCAATTAATCCGCAAAAACCTAATTGGTTAACACCTGCAATTAATGATATGTCTAATCAATTAATGATACGTATCAACCAATGTGCAGCACTTAATGGTTGCGCTTTGGTCGCATTAATTTTACATGCTAGTAAAAATAAAGCGCTGGCAAAGGCTGACTTAGAAAATCATTTGGACTTTTTCCTTGATATACAACGTGAGGCACCTTTTAGTAACCAACTTACCATACCAGAAGAAAGCGGTGCAGAATTGCTTGCACATGTTATTTCACTAAATAAAGTAACGCTTTCTAAAGACAGTTTTGGCACTATTATTTCGTTAGATGAATCTGCAAGTTTAGAAATGCGTTATTATCGCAATAATATTTTGCATACCTATACATTAACATCTTTAGTCTGTAGGCTACTGACACACAGCAGTAAAATTTCACATGAGCAAATAATAGCCCAAAGCATTAGCTTATTAGCTACTTTAAAAGATGATTTGTTTTTGTGGCAAACACCTAAACAAATCACTCTACAGGTAGAGCAAGTACTAACAACTTTAGAAAACAATGGAATAACCAAACAAACTAAAGCAGGTTTTTGGTCATTAATTGAGGATACTCAATTACTTAACCAAGTTCATCTAATGGCTGAATGCATTGATGAAAGCTTACAACGATTAGCTATAATCACTTCATTAGCAACGCGATTAACACCACTAACAAGACGAGATCTTGAGCAGAAAGTTGTTGCAATAGCGAAGCGTTTAGCAGTGTTAAA
>JADGDH010000002.1:60125-79832 GCA_016745015.1 Colwellia sp. | reverse complement strand
AATTGAATGATAAGGTGCATGTTCGTTAAAATGGTTTCAGAAGGTAATAAATTTGATAGTTCATTTTCTTCATAATGTTGGATGTTAGAAGCTTTTATCTCTGTTAATTTCCATGCTGAGAGAACTTGTGCTTCGATTAAGTAAGGCGTGAACATGCTTAAAAATAGCAATAAAGCGAATGTATTTTTTCCAGAAGTGATTTTTATCATATTTAACCATACAAGAGTTGCATTAGCCTGATGCTAGCATGCTTATTAATTAGTTTTTTTTGATTTAAATCTAGTTTGTGCAGAAAAAGCACTTGCTTTTCATCACTGCTAAATAGTTATTTGACATAGATCACAGTAGTAATTTATTAATGCTTTATAACTAATCCTATTAAGTTTGAACCTTTTATTTTATATAGTTATGGATTTAGTCATGTTTAAAAAAACAATGGTAAGTATTGCATTAGCCTGTGTTTTATCTCCTTCTGCATTTGTTTATGCTGATGATGTTGTTCATCAAGGGATAGATGAAGAAATTGAAACGTTAGTCGTTATCGGCAAAACTCCACGTAAAGTACAAGATGTTGTCGGTGCAGTTTCAGTGATTAGTAGTGAAGTTATAGATCAACAATTAGCGCATGATCTGTCTGATATTTTACGATATGAAGTCGGTGTTAATGTTGTTGGTTCAGGTAATCGTTTTGGTCAATCAGATATTGCTATTCGAGGTATTTCAGGAAATAGGATAGTCACTGAAATTGATGGTATTCCCGTTGCGGATCAATTTGATGTTGGTTATTACGGTAATTCAGGTCGAAATTATATAGATCCTGATTTAATCAAACAGGTTGAAATTTTACGAGGCCCTGCGTCAAGTGTTTATGGTAGCGATGCTATTGGTGGTGTTGTTTCTTATATTACCAAAAAGCCAGTGGATCTATTAAGCCAAACGGACAACCCCTTTTATGTAGGTTTGAAAACAGGCTATTATTCGATTGATGATAGTACGGCATTGTCACTTAACACGGCTTTTGCTCATGGCAGTTCAAGTGCATTAATTTCGGCATCAATACGAAAAGGCCATGAATTTGACAGTAATAGTGATAGTAGTATTTTATCGGATCAGCAAGACAATCAAAGTAAATCATTTTTAGCCAAATACTATTTTGAAATTTCAGACAATCAAGAAATAAGCTTGAGCTATGATTACTTTAATAGAGTAGCTGAAACAGATTTACAGTCGGTGCTTGGTTTAGATCGTTTTATAAATACCACTTCTTTCTATGGTGATGATGATACAACGCGTGAAAGCCTAACTGTTAATTATGAATTTGTTTTAAACTCAGCCTTTTTAGAAGGTGGTGTTGTACGCGCGTATCAACAAAAAACAGAAACTGAACAATTAACCGATGAAAATAGAAAAGCCTACACTGACCGTCGAGGAAGTTCTATTCCTGCCCGTGCTTACGATCGAGATTTTTATTATCAACAAGATGTAAAAGGCCTGCGTTTAAATTTATACACAAATATTGAAACAGGTAATGTTAGCCAACATATTGGTTACGGTATTGAGTATAGTACTAGTGAAATAAAAGAATTAAGAAATGGCTTACAAACTGATGTAGATACAGGTGATAGTACCAATGTTATTTTGTCAGAAGAATTTCCATTACGAGATTTCCCTATTTCGGAAGTCGAAGAGTTTGGACTTTATTTGAACGATGAAATTGCGATTGAAGGCACTAATTTAACCATTATCCCCGCTATTCGATATGACCGATATGAGCTAACACCTAAAATAGACTCTATTTATGAAAATGGTTCTAATGCAGGTACTGTTGTTGCCATTAATGAAGACAGTTACTCACCTAAATTAGGCTTGGTATATCAGCTGAATAACACCAGTAAAATTTACGGGCAGTATGCCAAAGGCTTTAGAGCGCCACCATTTGAAGATGCTAATCTCACCCTAGATATTCCTATGTTTAGAATGCGTGCTATTTCAAATCCTGATTTAAAATCTGAAACCACAGACGGATATGAGATAGGTTATAACTATGAAGGAGAGCAACACAAGGTAGATTTAGTCGCTTTTTATAATGATTATAAAGATTTTATTCAAACTAAGGTCAATTTAGGTTTTGATCCTAGTGTAGGGAGAATTATTTTTCAATCACAAAATTTGAACAATGCCGTAATTTACGGTGCAGAAATCAGTTATCAAGGTATATACAAAGATATATTAGCGGCTAACGGCACGATTAAAACCATTGCCCATGCTTCTTGGAGTAAAGGTGAAAACAAAGAAAATGATCAAGGGCTTAATTCTATGGCTCCCAATTCAGCCTTGCTAGGCGTTGAGTGGTTAAGTGCTCCAGAAAATATCTCTATTGCCCTGTATGCCAATATGACGGCAGCAAAGTCTGATCTCGATGATCCTAATGATAACTTAGCGACAACCGCGGGTTATACAACCTTTGATTTAATTGCTAATTATTACATTAGCGATAAGCTGACTTTAGCTGCAGCGGTTAATAACTTAACCAACAAGCAATACTGGTACTGGAATGATGTTAATGGTTTAGAAGAAAGTGATCCTTTACTGGCTACCCTAGCAGCACCAGGAGTCAATGCTTCATTACAATTGAAATATGCTTGGTAAATATTAACAAGCATTTAATATAAAGCGTAAAGAGTAGCCAGTAATATTCATTGCTGGCTACTTTTAATTGAGAAAAAAATTAATGAATACCACGTTCATTAAGGTATTTGCTGTACTCTTTATCTGTACCATTAATGTGAGTAATTAACCAAACAGTTAAATATTCACTGATCTCTTTTAATGAGTCATGACCCTTTTCATTGTATAAATCAACAAATTTACCAACGCGCTTAATCATTGCTTGATGTTGCGCTTGGTGAGCTTCAAAGCCAGGGTAGTCATTATCACTCATTAATTTTTCTTCACGCTCAAAATGATACTGCGTGTAATCAATTAACTCTTCTAACGCTTTTTTTTCAAAATCTTCGCTCATGGCATGATCGTAAGCAACGCTAAATTGGTTTAATAGGCTGATAAGCTTTTTATGATCTTGATCTATATGCGTAATCCCAACGCTATATTCATCTTTCCATTGAATTTTAGATTTTTGTTCTGTTTTTTTATAAAAAATAGGAATAAGTAATAAAATACCAATAAGCACCCAAGAAACAGGGTTGCTAAAACTGGATAAAAACCCTAAGAATATGACAACAATAATGAGTGCTATTATTGTGGTGTAAATAAAAGATTTAGTACGATTGTTCATTTTATTTCCTTGCATTAATAAGGTTAAAAACCTTAAAAATAATAGGGCTTTATTATTATGATTGCTTCTTAATTGAAGGTTTTTTACAAGCAAATCATTGTCGCTTTATTGACCTTGATCAATTTGTTTTACTATTAATTGAAATTTTTTTTAAAATTTGATCTGAATCACATAATTATAACTCAAATAAGTCGATAGTTACATTTAGAAACATTTTGTACCCTGTATTAGCAAGCAACAGTAGGTATGAGTGCATAAATACAACACGTAAATACAATAATATCTGGAGAGTAATCGATGAAAAACATTAAACACAGTCTTTCAGCACTTGGTTTAGCTATAGGCATGGCAGCTGGCGGTATCAGCATGTCAGTATCAGCAGCAGAGCCTACGCTATCTGAGGCTGACTTTGAAAAAGCACAATTACATTACTTTCAGCGTTGTGCTGGTTGTCACGGCGTATTACGTAAAGGTGCAACGGGTAAAAATTTAGAACCAAAAAATATGTTGAAAAAAGGCCAAAAGCGTCTAGAGAAAATTATTTCTTTAGGTACTGAAGGTGGCATGAACAACTTTGATGATTTATTCAGTAAAAAAGAAATTGCTAACTTAGCTACTTTCATCCAAATGACACCACCAGTTCCACCAGAAATGTCTTTAGAGCAAATGCGCTCTCACACTAAAGAGTACATAGCACTTAAAGATTACCCAACTAAGCCTATGCACGGCTTAAACTGGAAAAACTTCTTTGTTGTTATCGAACGTGATGCTGGTAAAGCGGCAATTATTGATGGCGATACTAAAAAAATCGTAACACATATTGATACAGGTTATGCGGTACATGTAATCAAAGGTACTGAACACCATAAAGTAGACCATGCTAAAGATGTTGGTCGTTTTTGGTATACCATTGGTCGTGACGGTAAAGTTAACAAAATCGATTTATGGCAAACGCCTGATAAAATGTTAGTTGCTGAAACTAAAATGGCATATGACGCTCGTGATATCGCTGTTTCAGGTGATGGTAAATACGTAATTGCTGGTGGTTACTGGCCTGCGCATTTCGTTATTATGGACGCTGAGACGTTAAACCCACTTAAAGTTGTTTCAACTCGTGGCTATAACACTAAAGGTGAATTCATTAATGAAGCACGTGTAGCGGCTATCTATACGGCGCCAAATAAGTCTGCTTTCATTGTTGCTGTTAAAGAAACAGGTAAAATGTTACAAGTTGACTATACAGACTTAGACAACTTAAACATCACTGCAATTGAGTCAGCTGAATTCTTACATGATGGTTTCTTCGACCCTACAGGTCGTTACTTCCAAATCGCTGCCAACGCATCGAATAAAATGGTTGTAGTAGATACAGAAGATGGCAAGCTTGAAAAAATGATTGAAGTAGATGCATTACCGCATCCTGGTCCTGGTGCTAACTGGATTGATAAGAAGTGTGGTCCAGTTGGTGGTACTACTCACTTAGGTGTTGGTCTTGTATCTGTTTGGGGTAACGACCCTATCGGTCACCCTGACCAAGCTTGGAAGCTTTGTTATGAAGTTGAAACTGATGGTGCTGGTGTATTTATCCGTACTCATGAAACTTCAGACTATGTTTGGGCTGATCAGCTGAAACATCCAGAGCCAGAAATTCAGCAATCAGTACAAGTTTTTGATAAGAAAACTCGTGAAATTGTTAAAACAATCCGTGTAACGACAGAGCCTGGTAAAGCTGCGCTTCACATGGAATTCAACGATGATGGTTCAGAAGTTTGGGTTTCAGTTTGGAATCGCAAAGACAACAAAAACCCAACGGGTGAAATTGTTGTTTATGATGCAAAAACGCTTAAAGAGAAAGCACGTATTAAAGGTTTAACTACCCCTACAGGTAAGTTTAACGTTTATAACCGTATTAACCATAAAACATAGATTTTAATCACTAAAGTCTATAATTTAAGGCATGGCTTGTGCCATGCCTTTTTACTTTTTATCAAAAATATTTTCTAAGCGTAATGCCCACTGAGAGCTAACTATGGCTAATAACACACTTACAAAACCGAGTTTTTGGTCGCGTCGACTAATACTGGGTACTACCGTTTCTGGCGCGGTTATTTTTTTTATTATAGGTATTGTTTTTTGGGGTGGCTTTAACACCGCAATGGAAGCAACAAACACTACTGAATTCTGTATTGGTTGTCATGAAATGGAAGACAACGTATATGAAGAATATAAACCTACTATTCATTTTACCAACCGTACTGGTGTGCGAGCGGGTTGCCCTGATTGCCATGTACCACGTCCTTGGATTCATAAAGTAGTTCGTAAAATTCAAGCATCTAAAGAGGTGTTTTTTTGGGTAACAGGTAAATTAGATACGAAAGAAAAATTCAATGAACATCGTTTTGACTTAGCCCAAAACGTTTGGAAAGCAATGAAAGAAACAGATTCAAGGGAATGTCGAAACTGTCATAACTTTGAATCAATGAATCCTGAGTTTCAAAAACCTCGTGCGCGTAAGCAACATTTGAATGCATTTGAAACAGGACAAACCTGTATTGATTGTCATAAAGGTATTGCTCACCATAATGTTCGCGATAAATTATCAGATGAAGCGTTAGAAGCACTTGAAGCGCCAAACCCTGATTATATTCGTGAAGTACCTCAAGAATACAAAGATGGCTTAGCTCGTATTGAGGCAAAAGAAGCAGAGCAAGCTGCGCTTGTTAAAGCTGAAAAAGCAGCTGAGAAGGTTAAAATTGAAGAAAAAATAGCGGTAGCCGTTGCTCAAGCTATAGCAAATAATCCAGCAGGTGCTAAACAAATATCGTCGGCTAAAAATGAACCGAGTAAAGCAAATAATATTAATGTTGATTGGACTAAAGCTAAATCAACTGATATTGGTGTGTTTTATCCTGGTACTGCATCAATTGAATGGATTTTAGGTCGTAAACATGGAGGTAAGCGTGCATTTACTAAAGGTGATCGTTGCATTGAGTGTCATGGTGAAGAGGTTGCTGATATTGGTCAATTAATCGTTAGTGGTGAAAGTGAAAAAATAGAAGAGCCTAATCTTATCCCAGGCAAACGTGGTAGTTTTGATGTCACTATTGACGCAACCCATGACGATGAAAATCTTTATTTAAGATTTAGTTGGAGTGACGGTGACCATGCGCCAGTGCCTTTTGTTGATGGTGGCAAAATGGATCCTGAAAACCCAATGAAAATAGCCTTTATGTTAGCAACAGATGATGTTGAGTTTGCTGATCGAGCTGGTTGTTGGGGTACGTGTCATGCGGATGCTAATTCAATGCCATTTGCACCTGAGCAAGAAGCACTAAAAGGCAGTGATTTAGCTAAGCGTTTAAACTTGGATACTGGTTCAGGTATGGGTGTAACTAAGTACCTTAAAGAAACACGTACTAAGTTAGAGCTTAAAGGCCGTGGCGGAAAAGCTTTAGGCGGTTGGGATAAACTTAAAGATGAAGCTGATATTAAAGCGATACAAGATGCTAACCAATTTATGGATATTGTTCGCTATAAATCAGGCACAGGTGAAGTGGAAGACGGCCAAATCTTAGTATCACGTGATATGCATGGTGGACAAGGCGCGGAAGTTGAAGCAGCCCTTAAAAATGGTACGTGGTCTGTTGTGGTTAAACGTAAGCTTAAATCAGATAATTTGGGTGACGTTAGCATTGAAGCTGGTCAAGTATATAACTTTGGTTTTGCAATTCATGACGACTACTCAAGTGCTCGTTATCATCATGTATCATTTGGCTACAAGCTAGCGCTTGATAATGATGAAGCTGAAGTAAATGCAGTGAAGCAGTAAATTATACTCAGATATGAGTATATAGGTAGATTTTAATAAGGGGATTTCCATAAGGTCATCCCCTTTATTATTTACAAATATTCAAATGCTTTAAAAACTCTATTAACACCACTGATGTTACGTGTAATCTTAATCGTAGCATCAGCTTCTTTTTTTGATACTATCCCCATTAAGAAAACTTCTGCATTTTCTGTGATGACTTTTATATCGCTTCCATTTACATCGTCACTAGCAAATAATGCTGTTTTCACTTTTGAAGTTATCCAAACGTCATTGGTTTGAGTGGTGATAGAAGTGATATTACCGATACGAATTTGATTATGAATTTGAACAATACCTTCAACTTCGTTAACAATTTTTAATGCTTGATCTCTAAGATAAGTTGTTGGTGCTTGACCAATAATTAACACGGAGCCATTAACGCTCGTTATATGTATGTTGGTATTATCATTTAGAGACTTATTTTTTGCTATTTCATTATAAGCTTCTACTTCAATGCTTTGATCATCTATTTGGTTACCAATACTTCGCCTGTCTGTTGCCACAGATGCACTCGTTGTTATAGCGACTACTGCAACGGCTGCACAACCTTGTAATGTTGACAAAATAAGTAAGGTAGCACTTAGTTTTAATAGGGTGTTTTTAATAGGTGAAGGTGAAATAAACATAAAAATTAAGACTCCGATTGTGGGAATAAAGTGGTATCGATAATTTCACATAAACAATGTAGAACAATTAAATGTACTTCATTAATACGTGCGGTTCTAGATGATGGAACCCTGATTTCAACATCATTTTCACCTAACAAACCAGCAATATCACCACCATCATACCCTGTTAATGCAATAATTGGCATGTCACGTGAAACTGCGCTCTCTACGGCTTTAACCACATTATGTGAGTTACCGTCGGTTGAAATAGCGAGCAAAAGATCACCGTTATTTCCTAACGCTCTGATTTGTTTTGAAAATAGCTCATCATATTGAGAGTCATTGGCTACCGATGTAATCAAAGCACTACCTGCAACTAGAGATATAGCTGGTAAACTAGGGCGCTCAGCTTCGAAACGATTTAATAATTGAGAGCAGAAATGTTCGGCATGTCCTGCAGAGCCGCTATTTCCACATGAAAGCATTTTATTTCCAGCTAATAAGCATTGCACCATCATCATACCCGCTTGCTCTATTGCACTAGAAATAGTCTCTGTTGCCGCTATTTGGGTTTGAATACTTTCAGTAAAATTATTTTGGATCTGTTCTAGCATGTGGGTTAAATAACTCCAATATTTTGCAATGGCTCAAAATGGATGATTAAAAAGCATTTTTCAGCCAAGTTACTTGTGGTTGGTTAATATCACCTTCTAAGGCAATAACATCAAATCGACAAGGGGTATTATATTCATTTAAGTTAGCTTTATGGAGATAAAATGCAACACAATGTTTAATTTTTTGCTGTTTTGATTGAGATACTGCTGAAGTAGCACCGCCGAAGTGGTTATTTTTACGATATTTAACTTCAACAAAAACGAATGTGTGATCATCTTTCATAATTAAATCTATTTCACCTTGTCGGCAATGAAAATTTTTATCAATAAAAGTTAAGCCTTGTTGAATGAGGTATTGCTTAGCAAATTCTTCTGTTGCTATTCCTTTGACGTGACTGGTTTGTGCTTTAATCCATGGCAATTTGTATCACCTTGTCATTTTTATATTGTCCCCAAATAAGGCTTCGGGTAAGAATGTTGTCATTGTTCAATTTTAATACACCCGTTTGACCAAAGTGGCGAATATAAGGTGCTTTTTTCATTAAAGCTACTTTCCCTAGTAAATTATAACTATCAAAACCCATGGCAAATATTTTTGATAAGCTATCGGTGCGTTTAGGCCATAACTTGTCACTAAGTTTGGTTAGTTTTTTGTCTTGTTGTTTTGAATCTAATAACCAAGGTATTTGAGTAAAAGTTAAGCCTTGCAGGTCGTTTGTGCTGCTAGTATTATTTTTGTCATTGAAATTACTGTGACTTCGAGAGCTTGCATAGACAGGAACTATTTCAGCAAAAGGGCTAATGTTTACATCAATATAGGGCTTTATTAAGCGGGTTTGTGCGGCACTACCAACCAGATAAATCATATCTATATCGCGACGATTTCTAGGCTCAGATTTAATGCTATTATTAAGTCGACTGCTTAATTGTTTAATACGAGTTTGACTTACATTTACATCAAGACTTTCTTTTAAGCTTGCCTGCATTTGTTTGCCTTGGCTGAAGTACACAATATCAACAGCATTTCCAGTAGAAGATTGCCATTGATGGCTAAAAGCAATCGCTATGCGTTTAGATACCCTGTCTTGGTGACTTAAAATAATGGGTTTATTATAACTCTGCTGGCTAAGTGTTGCGGCTGCTTGTATGGCTTCATCTTCCGGACGCATAGATATAGCGGCTTGATAATTAGTCAGTGGATGCTGAGAAGGTAAATTAAGTAGTAACGTTGGTACTTGAAGTGCTTCTTGTTGTGCACTTAATTTTAAAAATATTTCAACATTAGATTTTATTAACGGACCAATAATATGATCAATATTAAGCTCACTAAAATGAGCAGTTATGCTCTCCCAGTCAACTTTATTGGTATCGATAAAGTGTATATTGCTTGTGATATTATTTTTATAGGCGGCCAAAACTCCTTGTTGAGCAGCTAATCCTGCACCTTTCTGAGCACCACTGAGAGGTAATAAAATTGCAACATTCTCAATTTTTCTATCAAATAAACTGTTTTCAGGTAAGCTCTCTGGTTGTAATTGTTCAAGTATACTTGTTGCTGGGTGTGTAGGGTTCTGCTGTTGCCATAAATGTAAATAACGAGAAAATTGCTCAGCATTGCCACCGTACTTATGACTATAATTTAGCAATTGCGTCCATCCTTCAATAAAAGGAGGGTTGTTATTAATTAGCGGTGCTACTTGCCACTGGGTTAGCATTTCAAGTTTGTGCCAAATTGAGAGGGTATCTTCGCTTGACGAGTGAGGGTTTAATGCAAAAGCATTTAGTTGTGCAGCAAGCGATAATACTGTTTTGCCTTGCACTTCCAAGACCTCACTTAAAACAATGTAATAATCAACGGTTAGCTCAAGAGTAGAGATAGCGTTATTATTGTTAGTGTAAGAAATTAATTCATTTGCAAGTTGCAATTGCTGATAAGCTTGTTGGTGATGATTAAGAGCGAGTAAACTGCCAGCTTTTACCAATAATAATCGGTAAGTGTTCAGATGACTTTCCTGTGGGTTTTTTGTGATTTCATTGGCTAACCAAAGTGCTTTAGAGAAGTTTTGCTCTTGTAGAAATAATTCACTAGCTTCAATTAATAAGTTGTTAACGGTTAACTGTTGAGTAATCAGCAATTGTTTATCGTTGGGCAATTGATCGTTTAGTGATTGTGCGAAGGCTAATTTTTCTTCAGCTGTTTTAGTAACCTTAATTTTCTTGGCAATTGTTTTGGGCGGATTTTTAGTATCTTTAATTGCGGGTTGCGTACTACAAGCTGAAATAAATAACGTTATTAATATCAGCACCAAATAGGAGATGTTCGTGTAACTTTGTTTCAATCGCGTAAACAAAGTTGCATTCGTTAAATTATAGACTGGAAAATTAGTTTGGCTCAAGTGGAGAAATCCGTGCGTTTTTAGCTCAGTGTAGGGTTATAATAAACGCCATTGCAATGAGTCTCAACTAAATCCTGTTATTCAAAGAATTGAGTGCCAACGAAAGAAGTAATGTAAATGAGTGAAAATCAAATAAGTGAAAACATAACAAGTAAAAGCCAAATAAGCCCTGGTACGTTATATATAGTTGCTACGCCGATAGGAAACTTAGGTGATATTAGTTCAAGAGCTTTAGAGGTATTAGCACAAGTTGATATTATTGCCTGTGAAGACACGCGCCATACAGGCAAGTTGTTATCGGAATTTTCAATAAAAAATAAAACCTTGTCGATGCATGACCATAATGAGCGACAACGACAAGATTATATTGCTAGCTTATTGCAAGAGGGGCAAAGTATAGCCTTAGTGTCTGATGCAGGCACGCCACTTATTAGTGATCCAGGTTTTCATTTAGTACGTCATTGTCGCAGTTTAGGTTTATCTGTTTCTCCTATTCCTGGCGCTTGTGCGGCTATTTCAGCATTAAGTGTTGCAGGGCTACCTACTGATCGATTTTCTTTTGAAGGTTTTTTACCTTCTAGGTCAGGGGCAAGACAAAGTGTTTTGTTATCTTTAGCCAATGAGCCGAGAACCATGGTGTTTTATGATGCACCAAGGAGAGCTATTGATACGATAAAAGATGTTGTAACTACTCTAGGTGGTGATCGTTACGTGGTGATTGCCCGTGAATTAACAAAAACCTTTGAAACTATTCATTCAGATACAGCGAGCAAGTTACTCGCTTGGCTTGAGCAAGATTCGAACCAGCTTAAAGGCGAAATGGTATTGATAATAGAGGGTTATAAAGTTAATCCGGATGAGATTTCTGCTGAGGTTATTAAAACGTTAAAATTACTATTAGCTGAAATGAAGCCGAAAACAGCCTGTGCCATTGCCGCTGAAATTTACGGTGTTAAAAAAAATGCGCTTTACGATATAGCGTTAGCTTTAAAGAATAATTAGCACTAATTCATTAATAATAGAAAGTAAGGGTTGATATGAAAAATATATGGCAATTTAGTAAAAAAATGCTTGTGATATTAGCAATTTTATTAACTATGGTAGTGACATTTAACTGGGATAAAGTCATCCGTTTACACTCGGTCATCACTCTATTTGATGAAGACGTTATTGTTAATAACTTCTCTCATATGGATCAAGTATTTTTAACACAAAGAATACTTAAAAGTGCAAATCCGTATCAATTTGATTATCAAGAAAAACCTTTGCCTACCGCTTTTGAATATAAGACCAAAAGTATTGCAGTTGATGAGTTTATAAAGCGTAGATCTACTACCGCTCTGGTAGTGCTGAAAAATGATAAAATTACTTTTGAACAATATTACTTAGACACTAAAGCAAATGATAAACGTATATCTTGGTCAATGGCTAAATCTTTTGTCGCAGTGCTCTTTGGCATGCAAGTGGATGCAGGTAAAATTGATATTGAAAAAACAGTAGGCTTTTACTTACCTGAAATGCAAGGTTCGGGCTATGAGAAAGTTAAAATAAAACACGTTTTACAAATGTCATCGGGAGTAAAATGGAATGAAGACTATTTAGATTTCAATTCTGACATTAATAAAATGGGGCGTTTACTCGCTATGGGAGGCTCATTAGATAATATGACTATTGAGCTTGAAAGTGAATCAGTTGCGGGTGAAGAATTTCATTATGTCAGCTTAGATACGCATGTTATTGCTATGATTTTACGACGAGTAACAAATCAGCCGTTGGTAGAATTAGTGCAACAGCATTTATGGAATAAAATTGGCATGGAGGGCGATGCTGATTGGATTCTTGATTCAAATAGTAATGCATTTGCTCTTGGTGGTTTAAATGCAAGTACTCTCGATTACGCTCGCTTTGGCCGATTGTTATTAAATAAAGGTCGTTGGCAAAACGAACAACTAGTTTCACAAAAGTGGATAGAGGAATCAACTACCGCAGGTGCTGATTATTTAAAACCAAGTGAAAGTAAACTAGGTTACGGTTATCAAATTTGGTTACCGCCATTAGCGCAGCCAGGTGAATTTTTCTGTGTTGGTGTATATGGCCAGTATATTTATATAAACCAGCAACAGGGTGTAGTGATTATTAAAAATGGTGCCGATAAGCACTTTATGGATGGTTACTCTAAACAAGAAACTATCGAATTTTTTAGAGCAATAGTTGCTTCTTTATCATAGACATTTTTATTAGAACAGGTAAAATGCGCTTCGAGTTGACTAGACAATCGCTGCTTGTTGAATTTATTTAGCAGGGGGAGGAAAGTCCGGGCTCCAATGAACAGGGTGCCAGGTAACGCCTGGGCGGCGTAAGCCGACGACAAGTGCAGCAGAGAGAAGACCGCCGATGACTTAATTGCTTTATTTATAAGGTAAATAAGCACAGGTAAGGCTGAAAGGGTGCGGTAAGAGCGCACCGGGTTGCTGGTAACAGTAATTGCAGGGTAAACTCCACCCGGAGCAAGACCAAATAGGGTTTCATGACTATTTAAACGCAAGTTTACATAGTATAAGCGTGGTTCGCGTGGAAACCGGGTAGGTTGCTTGAGCCTTAGAGCGATTTAAGGCCTAGACGAATGATTGTCACTTCCTTTGGAAGATACAAAACCCGGCTTATGTGTCATCTCACCAATTTTAGTAACTGCTTGATTTATTTATAGTAGATCAAGCGGTTTTCTAAAACTCTTTCTTATTAAAATCAAACAATGGGCACGGTGTGGTACACGGCACTGATTTGTCTGCTCAATAATCTACGCTTCAAAATACATTTAGACTTAATTTTTTGTCTGATAAATTTTTCAGTTCAATAATAATTTTTTGGCTAGCTATATCAGAAAGTAATAAACTTTAGTGTCAGATTGTTTTACACAATTCTATTTATTGTTAATTCCAAAAAATCAAAATATAAATCCGAATAAGGCGAGTTGTTTTGAATTTTATACGGTAAAAACAAGTAAAGCAAAATAACAAGTCATTTCAACTCGAATAGCTTTCTATGTAGAAATATACAAGGTAAATAAACTGTAAAAAATATTTACAGTTTATTTACAAAGGTCCATTATAAGTAACTTAATTACCCCTTGAAGAACAATAAAATCACATATTGTTAACGCTTGTGTAACAAGGGCACTATTTTTGCTTAATTTTAAGGATCGCTGTTTTCATTGCATATGTTCATGAACATATAAAAGCAAATAAGAATACTTAGCGAAACATAACAATAAACTGGAGATAAAAATGCATTTAAAAAAATCCATATTGGGAAGCTTGATCACATTAGCAATAACAGCAGGTACATCCGCTACAGCTATTGCTAATGAAGTAGCGGGTGATATAAGTAAATTCAAAGCCGCTAGCAGTGAAGTTAACAATGAAAAGCAAAGCGCAAGTGGCTTTATTGTTCAGTTAAAGGGAAAAAATGCAATAGCGCAAGCGCAAGATATTGGGGAGCTTCTACCAACAAATCAATTAGTTGCTAATACTGGTAATCGTTATAATGCGTATACACCAGCTATGATGGCTTATACTGAAGCACTTGAAAGAAAACAACAAGAAGTAGCAGGTAGTATTGACTCTGTAGATATTCTTCACTCTTTTAAACATACATATAATGGTTTTACTGCGAAATTAAATGCAAAACAAAAAGCAGCACTAGAATCTCATCCAGATGTTGTTGGTGTTTGGGAAGATCAATTAGAAATTATTAATACTGCTAATACCCCTGCATTTTTAGGTTTGACAGGTCCAGAAGGACAACATACGTTAAACATTAAAGGTGAGGGTGTCATTATCGGTGTCATTGATACAGGTATTTGGCCTGAAAACCCAAGTTTTGCTGATGGTGACTCTTATTCTGACCCAGCTGAATTAGGCTGGCAAGGTACTTGTGATACAGGCACTGATGCAGAGTTCGTTTGTAACAACAAATTAATTGGTGCCCGTTACTTTGATGCTAGCTTTAGTAGCCAATATGACATCCAATATGCATTAGGCGAATTTGATTCTCCACGTGATGCTGATGGACATGGTAGCCATACAGCTAGTACCGCTGGTGGTAATGAAGATGTTGCCGCTATATTATCAGGGGTACCCGCAGGTACAATATCAGGCATAGCACCACGTGCTCGTATTGCTGCCTATAAAGCCTGTTGGAATAGTGATTATAAGAACCCTGATGGAGGTGACGAGGCGGGCTGTTTCTATGGGGATACTATGGCGGCAATTGATGCTGCAGTAACTGATGGCGTTGACGTAATAAACTACTCTATTGGTGGTAGTAGAACCGACTTAACGATTCCTTCTACAGCGGCTATGTTAAATGCGACAGCTGCAGGTGTTTTTGTATCTGTATCTGCGGGGAATAGCGGCCCTGATGCCGAAACCATTGGTACACCAGCACCATGGGTAACGAGTGTTGCCGCTTCAACCTATAATGGTACTTCTACCATAATAGGTAAAGCGCTTGATGTGATAACAGGTTCACTCACTGGAACTTCATTTGTGTCTGTTCCTGCTAGTTTTGCTCCTGCAGCTCAAGGTCTTTCAGGTGAGCTTGCATTAGCCGAGCCTATTGAGGCCTGCGATGAAGCGCCTTTAACTAATGCTGATGATTTGGTGGGTAAAGTAGCATTAATTGCTCGTGGTTCATGTGCTTTTACTGAAAAGTTCATTAATGCTCAAAATGCAGGTGCGGTTGGGGTAGTTGTTTATACCTATAATGGTGCATCACCATTTGCTATGGGAGGAACAGACCCTATGGTTGCGGTTCCTGGATCTATGGTTTCATTTGATGATGGCCAAACATTGATAGCCAGTGTTAGCGTTGAAAGTACAGTAGTGACCTTTACCAATACTGCCATTTCAGACGAAGCGATTGAAGTTGGTAATACCATGGCAGCATTTTCTTCTCGTGGTCCTAACTTAAATACTTATGACATCATTAAACCTGATATTACAGCACCAGGTGTGAAAATTTTAGCAGCAACCACTTCTGCTCCTATGTTTGGAACTCACGGTGAAACATATAAATATCTACAAGGCACTTCAATGTCTAGTCCGCACATTGCGGGTATGGCTGCATTGTTTAAAGAATCAAATGGTGCTTGGAGTCCTGCACAAATCAAATCAGCTTTAATGACTACAGCACGTCAAGATTTGACCAAAGAAGATGGTGTAACACAGGCCGACCCTTATGATTTCGGTTCGGGCCATGCAGATCCTGTTGCGGCTTTAGATCCAGGTCTATTATTCGATACCAACTTTGCAGATCACTTAGCGTTCCTTTGTGGACAAGATGAAGATAGCTTTGTTGAAGGGTATGAAATAACTTGTGCTGATTTAACTGCCTCTGGTTTTAGTACCGATGCTAGCCAGTTAAATCTACCATCAATTGCTATTGCTGAGCTACTTGAGCCTGAAACAATCTTTAGAACAGTAACTAATGCTACTGGCGCTGCATCTGAATACACTGCCACTGTAGAAGCCCCTGAAGGTTTTGATGTAAGCGTGCAAACTTTTGATGCTATAGGTAATGAAACAGAAGTTTCAACATTAGATATTGATGCTGACGGCACAGCAAGTTTTGCGGTGACTTTCACTAAAACTGAAACAAGTGAAATTGGAGTTTGGAAGTTTGGTGCTATTACTTGGACAGATAGTGCAGAGCATTCAGTGCGATTGCCTCTTGCTATTAAAGCAGTTCCAACTGTTAAGGTTGAAGTACCAGAATTAATTTCAGGTACATTGAAGCGTGGACGTTTTAGATTCCCTGTTAAAATGCTTTATTCAGGCAATACTAGTATAGATTATGCGGGTTTAGTCGCTCCATTTGGTGTAAGTGGTAATGTAGAAGCTGATCCAGGACAATCTTTTGAGTTTTTAGGTGCAGGAACAAACTATCATATGTTTCATGTACCTGCAGGTACGAAGGTGGCTCGTTTTAGTCTATCAGATGCTTTAGTTACTGAAGATGATGCAGATTTAGATTTATATGTTTATCGCTGTATTGGTTGGGGTTGTACACAAGTTGGTAACTCATTAACTTCAAGTTCAAATGAAAATGTGATTTTAACTAATCCTGAGCCAGCTGCTGATGTTAGTGTAGGTGATGTTTATGTAACTATGATACATGGTTATTCTACAGGTGTAGCGCCCGCCACTGACTACATTATGCTTGGCTGGATTGCAGATAAAGCGGAAAGTACTACGCGTGTTATTTCTAGCCGTAGAGCAATTCAAGGAAGGTATAATTATACCACCATATCTACTCGCGGTTTGCCTACAGGCTCTACCTATATGGGAGCAGTAACATACTACAATGATGAAGGTGAGGCTGAAGGTACAACAGTTCTTGAATTAAATAATTAATTACTGGTACGTTTGTCTATAACCCTTTTAGTTAAAGGGTTAAAATTAAGCAAAAGCCCTTTTAATATTACTTAAGAGGGCTTTTTTTGTTTTAAAAAACCATTCATGAAGTATATTGGTATAATATCAATATCATTAACGATGTGATCATTTCTGCTTGTTAAAATCACTAACTACTGCGTTGTTTATTTAATAATTAACGTTGCATGGGTGCAGCTTACTAGACACTGCAGAAGCACATTGTCCTGAACAACTAGTTATTATACCAATTGAATTAATGAGTCTGTGACTCAGAATTTATGGCTACATTTAAATACCTTATCTAGAATAGGCTTTAGTTCGACAAAAGGACTGGTCAGAGTTGAAAAGCAGACACAAAAAAGGCCCTAACAGAGTAGAGCCTTGTTATGTATTCGTAATAGTTATTAACGGTTTTTACGACGAACAACTAAACCCATAAGTGCAGTTAAAAACAATACTAACGTAGCAGGTGTTGGTACAACGTTCGCTCTACCAAAGGCTAAAGCACCTGCATCCCATAAATCTTCGTTTGCATTATCAAATAAAGAGAAAGAAATGCTGTTTATAGGATCATACACGTCAATATAACCAGCAAAACTAAGATCAGAAAATAGAGTAACATCAAAATCTAATGACTCTATGCCAGCAGCAATATTCGTCACATCAATTATTGCTACAAACAAATCCCAATTAGCATCAAAGGGATCAACTTCATAACCATAAAAAGAAAATGATTCCCAAGTTCCATTAACTTCACCCCATTCATCCATAGTATCTAAACTAATTGAAACGTGGCCAATAACCTCAAATGTATCCTCATTGTCAAATATACTATTAAAAAGAATATCTTGATTGATTAATGTGGCGTTAGCGGTGCCAGCACAGCTTAAGGCTAATGACAGCGATAAAAAAACGCGTAAAATTAACTTATTTAACATGTTACTTCCTATTTATATTTTTTATATGTTTTTATTATTGCAAATGATTACTGTAAAATTCATCTACTTCAAATCCACTTTGCTAATGCAAGAGTTGTTCCTAAGTGGTTATTGCATTAAACATCAATAAGTTGCGATAGACTTAACACTTTGTTTACTTTTTATTAACGATGACTAGCTACTCTGTAAAAAAAGCTGACACTTGACCAGATGAATCTGGCTCGGTTACAGTATTCATCATTGTTCCTTAATTTTTGAATCAACTTATCTGTTTTGTTACATTAAAGGTGGCAGTGGTTGTACCTGTGTTGATTTTTAGCGGAGCTTAAAAAATGATGGAACAATTACCTATTTCAATTCATGTTTGCGATGACTTAAAGCAACAGTTTGTAAAAATCCAATCTGCTAGTAACAAGTTTGAAGCACAATTTAACTTTCAAACCATGACGGCTAATTGGTATGCTGATGAAGATAATATTTTGTTTATACAATTACATTTAGAAACAGCGCAAAGTTTTGTAGAACAAAAAAAAGCCCAGCAACCGCATGAAATAAATATTTTTTCAGATGATGTTTTTAGCTTTAATAAAAAGGGTGACCAAACGCAATTACTTATTTGTTATATTGCTATAACTGATTCAGAGATAGTATTATTGAGTCAACAAAATCAAATATTAGTAGCTTTGTTAAAGGTGAAACTTCAAAAAGTACTGAACCTTATCGCCAAACAATTAAATTTACCCCTTATATAGCATAATATGTCAATTAATCGTGCTCGCCTTGATCGTTTTATTAGTGAAAGGTGCCAAATAAATAGAAAGAAAGTACGCTTGTTACTTGCTCAAAAACGTGTGAGCGTTGATGGCATTATTGCTACAGATATCTCTCAAGCAATTGATAAATTCTCCGTTATTATGGTTGATAATAAAATTATTCAGCAAAACAAACCCTTATATATTATGTTGCATAAACCTGTTGGGGTTGTGTGTGCAACAACTGATGAAAAACACAAAACGGTAATTGATTTATTGGGTGAGTTATTAACAGCAGAAGAAAAAGCAAGCTTACATATAGTGGGGCGTTTAGATTTAAATACTTCAGGCTTAGTTTTGTTAACGAACGATAGTCGTTGGTCTGAGCAATTAACCTCACCTAAAAGCAAAGTACCCAAACACTACTTGGTTACTTTGCAGAACCCGTTAAGCAATGAGTATATTCAAGCCTTTTCAAATGGAATGTATTTTTCTTATGAAAACATCACCACAAAATCTGTCACACTTAATATTCTCTCTCAACACCAAGCCGAAGTTACTTTAACCGAAGGTCGTTATCACCAAATAAAAAGAATGTTTGGTCGTTTTAATAACCCCGTTATCGCTTTACACAGAACATCAATAGGTTGCTATGTTTTAGATGAGCATTTGAAAACAGGGAAAAGTAAAGTTATTAGCATAAAAAATAATAGGGAGGAATTTTGGGGCTGATTAGCTTATACTCATTTTAGTGCGGCAGTTAGAATGGACTACGCTGCTATAACTTTTTTTAACAAAA
>JADGDH010000002.1:35611-60025 GCA_016745015.1 Colwellia sp. | reverse complement strand
GAATGTACAAAATTATTTATCTATTTTTAGTGACTTAACTGAACTAAAAAAAACGCAACAAAAAATTATTAATATGGCCTTTAATGATCCAATAACAGGACTACATAATAAAACTTTTTTAGAACAGCAAATTTCAAATAGCAATGATAATCATACGCTTATATTACTCAATATTAATAACTTTAATTATCTTAATACCGCTTATGGTTTTGATTTAGGTGATCAAGTACTAGAAACTATTGGTAAAATACTTGATGATAATATACCTTGTGCGGAAACTTTTCGCTTAAATTCAGATGAATTTGGTTTGTTATTTACGGGGGAAATAAATGCAACCGAACAGATAAAAATAATTCAGCAGCATTTTCATAAAACCTTGATTGAAGTAGATGACATTTCTTTACATATAGCATTCACTTATGGGGCTGCTTATGGCAAGAGAAATTTATTACGTAATTGTGCTTTAGCACTCAAAGAGGCTAAGTGCATAGGTAAAAATCGATTTTATATTTTTGATAAAAGTAGTGAAGTATTCAATAACACCAATAGAAAACACTTTGTTACGAGTAATCATTTATTGCACACCGCTTTAGAGCAAGATCAACTTGTTCCCTATTTTCAAGGGATTCATGATAATAAAAACCAAAACATTCAAAAATTTGAAGTGTTAGCTCGTATTGATAACGAGGGTGATATTATCTCACCATATCATTTTTTAGAAACAGCAGAATTGTCGGGCTTATTACCTGATATAACTCGGGTAATGATAGATAAAAGCTTTAAAATTATGGCAACTAATGATTTTAGCTTTTCTTTTAATATTACCGAAGATGATTTAAGTCAAAACTATTTAATTGACTACCTACAACAAAAAACGAAACAATATAAAATAAACCCATCAAGAATAATATTAGAAATATTAGAAGGGGTTAGTGCAGCAGGAAAGAAAAACCATATCCAGCAACTTGCGCAGTTAAAAGTGTTGGGTTATGCGTTGGCTCTGGATGATTTTGGTACTGAGTACTCTAATTTTGAACGTGTTTTAGAGCTTGATATTGATTATTTAAAAATTGATGCTAAATATATTAAAGATATTGACAGTAACAAGAAAAGTTATGAAATTGTCAAAGCGATAATGTTTTTTACTCAGAATGCTAATATTCCTTGTATTGCGGAATTTGTTCATAATGAAAGCGTTCAAAAAGTTGTGAAGGAGCTGGAAATTGATTATTCGCAAGGTTATTACTTCAGTGAGCCTGCACCCACACCAAGCATAAAACTGTAAAATTAGTAACACATTTTTATAGAACACTCCTATTTTAATGGCTTAATTATTTAACACCTAGCTCCTGTAAACGTTCTAATAAATAACTAGCTTGGGTGTGTTTTTCTGATAATTTTACTTCGCTACGAGGGTGTAAGAAAAGGGGTAGTGAAATGCGTGATTTCGTACTTGCGTTACCTGAAGGGTTAATAACTCTGTGGGTAGTTGAAGGAAAATATCCTTCTGATGCTTCTTGCAACATATCACCAGTATTTATGATTAAATTACCAAAATTGCTAGGGACATCTAACCAGTTATCATCTTGACATTGAACTTGTAAACCAGGCTCATTTGCTGCAGGTAAAATTGTTAATAAATTAATGTCTTCATGGGCAGCAGCTCTTATTGCGCCATATTCTTCGTTGCCCGTTAGTGGCGGATAATGTAATACTCGTAATAAGGTGTTAGAGGTGTTATTTATCATGCTTGAAAGCGCTTCTGAATAGTTTTTTGCTACGTCTTCGGGGCTACACTCTTCTACCCAGTCTAATAGTTCACTAGCTAAATCTGATGCTAATTGATAATAATTGAGTATTTCTGTTTTTAATGTGTTTGGAATACGCCCCCACGGGTAAACATGAAAATATTCTTTAATATCTTTCTGGCTATGGCCTTTGGCTGTTTCTGAAGTTTCAGGAGAAAAATAACCATCTTGCTTTTCTTTATCAAAGGCAAATATTTCTTTATCAGGGTTATTAAAAAAAATCTGCCAATTATGATAAATTGACTCAACTAAAGACTGCTTGATCGGATGATTAATCAGTACAGCAAACCCAGTATCTCTTAAGCTTTTCACAAACTGTTGGGGTGCATCTTTGGCTGTATAATCAACTACGGATAGCGACATGTTTTTTCTCATTTAAATGAAGATATTAATAGATTGTAAACAAATTTTAGTTATCTTCAAGTTTGTAAACAAATAATAACGATTTCCAAGACTTTGTTATATTTTTAATTCAAGTATAATGAAACTAACATTCAAATTATTTAAAATAATAAGTGGTCAATAATATGAAAACCCCTGTTTTTTCAGCTATAAGTTTTGCTCTAGTATTAGTGGGCTGCTCTAGCAGTGACGATATTTGTGAAGATATAACTTTAGCTTCAGAACAAATTCAACAGTGCCAAGTGTTACACCGTCAAATAATCAATGCTAAAGGTCAGCCTTTAATTCGTACAGAGCTTGAGCGCCGATATCAACAAGACTGTATCGATGTTCGATATTATCGTGATGAAAAGCAATTAGCTATTTGTGGCAATAAACATAAAGCGGAAGAAATTAAAAAAAATATGGATAAGGAATCGAGCAATAATTAAGTTGCTTTTAAGTAAGTCCATTTTAGCTTGAGTGTAAAAGAGATATTTTTAAAGTAAAAGCTTATTATGTTTATTGGATTATTTTTTATGAGCAAGTATACAGTGAAATAGTTGATGTTTTTGACAATGGTAAATTTTATTTATGACTAATGCACATAACAAAACGCCGAGGGTTGCTGCTACACCGCATAAATCAGGCAAGGTGCCCAGCGAAGGTGAGTTAGTAGAAACGAAAACTGAAACAACAGCACATGAGTTACTTGTGTTGCAACAAAAATACCAAGACTTGCAAACGCGTTATACTGCTTTATTTCACCTCAACCAGTTATCTCAAGAATGTGATGAACTTGAAAACTTTTATCCTCAAGTTCATCGCACAATTGCGTCATTAATGACAGCTAGAAATTTTTATATTGTAAGTTATGATCAAACATTTTCAACGATGGAATTTGTTTATTGTGTGGATGAAAAAGATAAATGGCCAAAAGGCGCCATAGATTATGAAAACTTTTCAGGTTCTTTTACGCATTTGGTTATTGAATCAATGCAGCCATTGTTAGTGACACCAGAATTAGAAAAGCAATTACAAGCCAATGGAAAAATCAAGAGCTATGGTACTACAGGTACTGATTGGCTAGGAGTTCCGCTATTACATGATGATTTAGTTATTGGTGTTATGGTTGTGCAAAGCTACAGCGAACAAATGCGTTACACAGAGCAAGATTTAAATATGTTAACTTTTGCTGCTCAACATGTGATTGGCGCTATGGTTCGTTTGCAAGATAAAGAACGGTTAACAAGTGCTGTTAACGCTAGAACTCGTGAATTAATGGCGCAGATCAGAGAGCGTGAAAAATCAGAGTTATTACAAGAGTCGTTATATCGAATTTCAGAGCTCACAGGTGATGCTAGCATCGACATTGATACTTTTTATGCCAAAGTACACAATATTATTGGTCAGTTAATTAACGCAACAAATTTTTTTATTGCTAAATACGATTCAGAAAGTAACACAATAGAATATGTTTATGTTGTTGATGCAGAATCAGCTTACAGTCAAAGGTTTTTCCAGACAAGAAAGCTTTCAAATCATTATTCTGAGTTAGTTATTCGCCAACAAAAAACTATTTTACTAACTAAACAAGACATGAAAGTTTTATTTGAAAGTGGTCAAGCGCGAAAGCCTACTTCGGGAGAATATTCTTGGTTAGGTGTACCGTTGATTTATTCTGGGCATTTAATTGGTGTTATGGCTATTCAAAGTTACTCAGAAAAAACCATTTATACCGAACAAGATGCTGAACTACTAAAATTTGTTTCTACGCATATTTCGGATGCGATAAAGCGACGTGAGACATTAGATATTGAACGTCAAAGTCATGAATTATTAGAGCAGCAAGTTAAATTAAGAACTCTGGCGCTTGAAGACGAAATTGTTCAACGAAAGCAAGCTGAGAAAAGACTACAACACACCGCTTCTCATGATAGCTTAACGGGGCTGCCTAATAGAGCGGTATTTCTTGATTTATTAAACCATGCTATTGCTTGTAACAAGCGTAAACCTGATTTAGCTTTTGCTATTTTATTTTTAGATTTAGATCGATTTAAGGTGGTGAATGATAGTTTAGGTCACCATGCTGGTGATACATTATTGAAACTTATTGCGCGTGAACTTTCTGCGGTTGTGCGTGGTAAAGACACTGTTGCTAGGCTAGGGGGCGATGAATTTGTCATTTTAATTGAAGATCTTGATTCAGATAATAAAGCTTTTGAAATTGCTCAGCGCATTACTGAGTTTCTAAAAGAACCATTTATTATTAATAACCAATTAGTGTATACGGGCACAAGTATTGGTATTTTGTTCAGTGATAAACGCTATGACAATGCTGATACAATGTTACGAGATGCTGATACTGCTATGTATCATGCAAAAGACAACGGTAAAGGGCGTTATGAAGTATTTGATGCGAGTATGCACCAAAGAGTGCAAAATGCATTATCCCTTGAGGCTGATATAAGAGAAGCGATTGAGCTGGAAGAGTTTATTCCTTACTACCAGCCTATTATTAAATTAGAGAATGAAGAAATAACAGGCTTTGAGGCCTTGGCGCGCTGGCAAAGTTATAAACGAGGTTTTGTTTTGCCAGATGACTTTATCCCTTTAGCAGAAGAGACTAATTTAGTACAAGCTATTGATTTACAAATATTGAAAAAATCATGTCAGCAACTAAAAATTTGGCAAGATACATTATCTTGCCATGATCTGTATGTTAGTTGTAATTTATTTTGTAGTCACTTCTTTAGTGCAACTCTACCCGATGATATTGAAAAGATTTTAAGTGAAACTGGCTTGAAACCAGAACATTTAAGAGTAGAGTTAACAGAGCGTGCTCTTTTAGAAAATACTGAAATAGTGTTATCTAATATGAATGCGTTAAAGCGCTTAGGTGTGAAAATTTTACTTGATGATTTTGGTACAGGGTACTCTAGTTTAAGTTATTTACATCGTTTTCCAATTGATGTATTAAAAATAGATCGCTCTTTTATTAATAATGTTCATGAACATAAAAATAACAGAGCTATTATTAAAACTATTGTTGATTTAGCCACCAACCTTCGTATGGCAACGGTAGGTGAAGGTATTGAAAATATTGAGGATGCTCAACTTTTACAAAAAATGGATTGCTCATATGGTCAAGGTTTCTATTATGCAAAACCAATGTCTGCGAATGAAATGGAACAATATATTGTTAAGAACTATGTTAGATGTTAGTTACTCAGGTTAGTTATTTAATTCAACAACAGTTATAGTCGTTTCAATGTTTTTTCCTTGACGATAAAGTTTGAAGGTCAATGCTGTATTTGGTTTTGTTTCTGCCACTATATCCAGTGCTTGTTCAATACTATTAATTGGTTGTTCTGATATTTGATAAATAATATCACCTACCTGAATTTTACCTACTTGCGCAGGGCTGTTCGGACTTACTGAGTCAACCAAAAATCCTTTTGCATCAGTTAAATAACGTGTTGCAGAAACACCTAACCAACTACGGACTACACGGCCATTCTCAATAATTTGCAGCATAACCTTTGCGGCCAATTGATAGGGAACAGCAAAGAAAATACCTTGAATATTCAACTCAGGGGTTGATTGAGTAAATTGTCTTGAGTTAATACCTACCAATACGCCATTACTGTTAATTAAAGCACCACCTGAGTTACCGTTATTTATAGCAGCATCCATTTGTAAAAAATTTAAATAATTTGTGTTACTTAAACCGTTTCGGCCTGTAGCGCTGATAATGCCTTGGGTGACAGTTTGCCCTAAATTTAGTGGGTTTCCGATAGCTAAAACAATGTCACCTACTAAAGATTGAAGACTGTTTTTTTGTGGAATGGTTGGCAAATTAGTTGCATTTACTTTCAATACAGCTAAGTCTGTTATTTTATCAAAGCCAATTATCTGCGCAGGAAATAGTTGACCACTTTGCAGCAATACTTGAATTAAGTCAGCATTTTGAATAACGTGTAAGTTGGTTAAAATGTAGCCATTAGCATCCATAATAACCCCTGAACCTAAACGGGTAGACTTATGTGGCTTTTGACCGTATCTAGGGTTAGGTTGAATTTCTTCTGAATAAATATTAACCACTGCGGGGCTTGCTAGACTAACTGCTTTAGCATAAGACAAAGGTGCGGGCGTTGGTTTTTCTTGATTAAATAATTGCTGTAATAGTGAGTTGGTGTTTGAATTTGGTACTAATAATAAAAATGCAATGGCAAAAAGTATTCCGTAACTTATAGCATTTAAAGTATATTTTAAGGCAGATTTTAGCTTCAAAGGTGAATTCTCAATACGATAATAATTTTTGTTATGTGTTTGAGTTTAACACAAAATATTAGGCATATTAGCGTATAAGGAAATAAAAGGGCTAGTTTTCACTAGCCTTACTTTAAAATACACTTACACCATATATCATCTAATCATTAAATATTGCGAGTAATTATCTCGGACTATATTTAAAGCAAAAACACCCTTTCTATCTTTTAAGTAACTACGTAGGTCAGCTACATTGTTAATAGGAGTGCGATTTATTGCAGTAATCAAATCACCTGATTGCAAACCAACTAACGCTGCTGGCGACCCTTCTTTAATAGTCTTTACAATCACCCCGTTGTTATTGTTATTATTTTCTAATTTAGCGCCCTCAAGCATACGATGAATACTAGCAGCTGCAACATTATTAGTTTGTGACTGTTTTAATTTAACAGTAAACTCTTTTTTGTTGCCATTGCGCACTATTGTTAATGCAACTTTTTTACCTGCGCCAATAGAGCCTATCCTTCCTCGTAACGCACTAAAACTTTTTATGGACTTGCCATCTACTTGAGTAATTACGTCACCCGCTTTTATGCCTGCTTCATCGGCAGCTGAACCAGGCATTACTTGTTCAATAAAACCACCTTGGTTGGTTTCTAACTCCATTGCTTTTGCAATTTCACTATTAACGCTGCGACCTGAAACACCTAATACGCCTCGGCGAACTTCACCAAACTCAATGATCTGTTTGGCTAAATTATTCATCATGTTGCTAGGAATGGCAAAGCCAATGCCTATATTGCCGCCATTAGGCCCTAAAATAGCAGTATTAATGCCAATTAACTCACCACGTAAATTCACTAAGGCGCCACCAGAATTACCGCTATTAATGGCGGCATCTGTTTGAATGAAATCTTCATAGTCTTCAATATTCAACCCGCTACGTCCTAACGCACTGACAATGCCTGAAGTAACAGTTTGCCCCAAACCAAAAGGGCTACCTATAGCGATAGCAAAATCACCAACACGTAATTTGTCTGAATCAGCAATTTTTATTGCGGTTAGGTTGTCGGTATCAATTTGTAGTAAAGCAATGTCACTGTCGGCATCCGAGCCTATTTTTTCTGCCTTTACCTGACGGCCATCTTTTAGGGTTATAAGTATTTCATCTGCTTTTTCAATAACGTGATTATTGGTGACAATATAACCTTCTTTTGCATCAATAATAACGCCAGAGCCTAAACCACGGAAAGGGCGTTGTTGCGCTTGATTTGGGTTTTGATTTGGATTGCCAAAAAATCGGAAAAGGTTGGAAGAACCTTGTTTTACTTCATGCGTACCCTTTACGGTAATACTTACAACGGCAGGGGTCGATTTTTCTAACATGGGGGCAAGACTTGGCATTGTTTTCTCATCAACGCTGTTAGGCCAAATAGAAGCGGCATGTGCATTGAGTGGAATGAGAGAGCTGGAAAGTAATGCTGCGCTAAAAACTGCGGATAATGAAATGACAGATAATTTTTTCATCTGGAAGAATTCTCCTAAAACTTAATTTGATCAACTGGGTAATAAATAGATATACCTTCAAATAGACTGAGTGATACAAATTTAGTTCACAAATGCCCTTTGGGCATTTGTAACACTATATTTCTGGTTCATATTGAATGAAGTTTAACTTGCTTTTGAAGTGCCTTGTTTTTTTTGGTCGATAAATAAACCACTTGCTTCACTAGAATAATCTAATGGAGGCTCAGTGCTTGATTCCTCATGTTTAGCTGCACGTTTAGGGTGTCTTAATCCGACTGTTTGCGTTAGTTGATCTTGCGTTTCTTGTGAGAAAAAAGGCATGCCGTCAACGTCGTTAATAGTCACTCGTTGTAATAATTGAGTACTTTCTTCCATTTGTTTCATTGCGGTTTGGCACGTATCATTCATTTGGTCTAACAAGTTTGCAGAACTTTTAAGGTGATCTGCAACATCTAATTTATATTGTGATAAGGTGGCTTCGCCCTTACTTACTTGTTCAGATAATCTACGTTTTTCTTGACTAGAAGAAGATAAAAAGTGGTTGGCAAAAAAACCAACGATAGTGCCGACTACAAAAATTATTAATGAAGTTACTACAGTCATAGGGGTACCTTAAAATATATTGGGTATAAATTTGTGATTAATTAATACAGTTATGGTTTACAATAATATAATGCTAATGTGATTTTGTGTAGTTATAACTTAAGTTATAACTAAAATATGTGGCAATTTTCTCTTTTTCAAATAACTAATGATAAGCTCAATACGGTTCATGCATGATTAAACACTCCCCTATTAGTAAATATAAACAAGATTTAACAAAAGATGATTTTCTTTTTGATGCTGCTCAAGAAAATGCAGTAATGCATTTGCAAAGGCTCTATGAAGACCTACAAATTAAGCCTTTAGAAGTATCTAGCTTTAAAAAAGTACTAAACCGTTGGAAAAAAGTTTATAAAAAACAAGAAAAAAAAACAATCAAAGGTTTATATTTTTGGGGCGGGGTTGGTAGGGGGAAAACCTATTTGGTTGACACTTTTTATGACTGCTTGCCTTTTGAAAATAAAATGCGCGTACACTTTCATCGTTTTATGCATCGTGTTCATCATGAATTGAAAGGGTTAACAGGAAAATCTGATCCGTTAAAAATTATTGCGACAAAATTTGCCAGCGAAACTCGAATAATTTGTTTTGATGAATTTTTTGTTTCTGATATCACTGATGCCATGATTTTAGGTGCATTGTTTGAAGAATTATTCGCTCACAATGTTATTTTGGTTGCTACTTCTAATATTATTCCAGATGAACTTTACCGAAATGGCTTACAGCGTGAACGTTTTTTACCTGCAATTAAATTGATTAACGAACACACCGAAATAGTTAATGTTGATAGTGGTGTCGATTATCGATTGCGCACTTTAGAGCAAGCTGAAATCTATCATTATCCACTTGATCAACAAGCCAATGATAATTTACACCATTATTTTAAACAGCTTTCTTGTGAAGTTGGTAAAGAGGGTGTTGATATTGAAATCAATAACCGACAATTACCAACCGTTTTTGTTTCTGATGGTGTTGTGTATTTTGACTTTTCTGTACTTTGTGAAAGCGCTCGTAGTCAAAGTGATTATATGGAAATTAGTCAGTTATATCACACAGTATTAATGGCTAATGTTAAACAAATGGGGCGAGAAAGTGATGATAGTACTAGACGTTTTATTGCGTTAGTTGATGAGTTTTATGAACGAAATGTAAAACTGATTATGTCGGCAGAAATGCCGTTAGAAGAATTATACAGTGGTGGAAATTTAGCATTTGAGTTCAAGCGTTGTTTAAGCCGTTTACAAGAAATGCAATCGCACGATTATCTAGCAAGTGAACACATTCCATAACTTAAAGTTTATACCCAAGCCATTTCAATATGCGAGTTACGAAGAGGTTACCTCTATCTTTTCGTAACTCACACCTCTTTTTTTGTAACTTGAAACTATACTTTCTCGTAACTGTTTTAATACATGAGTGTATAAAGTTTACGACGATATTTTGTTGCTATTGCATCACCATCAGGCAATGCTTTTAACACATCTAAAAATAGTTCTTTGCTTTTGTCTTTTGTCTCAACTTCACCTGCTTGAACTAACCTAAATAATAATTTTAGCGCATCTTCATGACGATTTACTTGGCTGTATTGAGATGCAAGTTGATGCTGAATTTCTACATTATTTGGTGCTTTTATTAACTCAGCTTCTAATGTCTGAATTTCAGGGGAGTTAGCAGCTTGACTTGCGAGCTCTAATTTAGCTAATAAAGCTTGATAGTAGCTGTCTTGATCAACCATTATTATGCTGTCAATTAAGGTTTGTGCCTCTTCTATTTTCCCCGTTTGAATATAAACATCAATTAAGGTTAATTTAATATCTGCACGCTGATCATCAAGTTGATAAGCCTGTGTGATTATACTCATGGCATCATTTAAATTATTTTCAGTTAATGCGGACTGTGCTTGAGCGAGTAATAAATCTTCGGCTTTTGGTAGGTGTTTATCCAAAAAAGTTGCAATGGTTTCATCGGTTTGCGGACCAGACATACCATCAAGGGGTTGACCATTTTTAACGAGTATTGCCGTAGGTAAACCTTGAATACCAAATTGTTGTGCTATTTGCTGTTCGGTTTGACAATCGACAGTTGCCATTATCATTTGTTCGGTAAATGGAGAAACCCTTGCGGATAATTTATCTTTTAATTCAATGCTTTCAGGGATTTGCTCTGCCCAAAAAGCGACTAACACTAATTTATTTTTTGACTCTTCCAACACAACTTGTTGAAAGTTCTCTAAGGTAATTGCTATTGATGTCATGTTGATTTTTTTCCAAAATAGTGGAGTAAGTGAGCTTATTTTCTATAGCGCGATTAAAGTATAAACCACAATAAACCAACGCCTAAAATTAAACGATAAATAACAAAAGGCATCATACCGAGTTTATTTAATAGAATAAGAAAATAATGAATACAGGCGTAGGCGCTAATAAAAGCCAGTAAACTACCTAAGCCTATTGCTTGCCAGTCAACTGCTTCTGCCGATAATACTAATTTAAGTGTTAAATAACTGCCAGCCATTGCAATAGCCGGAATTGATAATAAAAATGAAAAACGTGCTGCATTATCTCGAGATAGGCCTAACATTAAGCCGATTGTCATGGTGATACCAGAGCGTGAAGTGCCAGGAATTAATGCAATAGCTTGTGCTAAACCAATTAACATTGCGCCTTTAAAACCTAATTTTTCTAGTGGCTTATGTTCTTTTCTGTGACCTGCTTTTACATCAGCAAACCCTAACAAAAAACCAAATAAAAGTGTGGTGGCTGCAATAACAAGGGCTGAGCGCAGGTGTTCTTCAATTAAGTCTTTACCTAATAGGCCGAATAAGCCAGCAGGAATTGTGGCAAAAATAATCCACCAAGCTAACTTGCCTTCAAAGTTTACCTGATTGTCGCTACTATTTTTGGCGGGGCCAATATTTACAGTGCCTAACCAAGCAACAGACATAGTGCCTAGTTCTTTGCGAAAGTAGAGCATAACGGCTAATAAGGTTCCCACATGTACTGCTACATCAAAACCTAGCCCTTGATCTTGCCAACCTAGAATTTGTGATGGCAAAATTAAATGGGCAGAGCTAGAAATAGGTAAAAACTCTGTCAATCCTTGTAATAAAGCTAAAATAATTATTTCTAAGGTACTCATAAGACTTTGCTTTTTCCTTTTTCTTATTGTGAATTCCAGCAGTTTTCAACTATTTTTAGTTGTTGACTAGTTTTGTCATAGTTCTGCCAAAGCGTTTGGTAATTAAGTTTTAGTATAGGGTGAACAAGCTTTGGGGCTATTTCACTTAATGGCCATAGCACAAAAGCATTTTTATTTATTTCATCTCTGGGTAATTGTGCAGGTGTGTCAGTTATTAAATCATTATAAAGCAATAAATCGAGATCTAATGTTCGAGGGCTAAATTTTTTAGCATCAAGGGTGCGGCCGTAACTGATTTCAATATCTCGTAGTTTTACTGCGACATGCTCAACACTGCATTGGGTTTTAATGCCAATTACCATGTTGTAAAATGCGTTACCGCTAAAACCAATAGCTTCGCTTTCAAATAATGATGATAAAGACAGTTGTTCAAAAGTTAAGTTAAATGTTGTAGCAAGTGCTTTAAGCGCATGTTGAATATGATATTCACGATCAACATTACTACCTAAAGAGATATATATATTAGCCATTAGGTTGTTTTTTCATTGTAAGGTTGAAAATGCTCAAGCTGACCACGTTCAATTTCAACTCCTACAGTATCAGTGTTATGAACAGCGCCAGGTTTACCTATTTTTAATTGTAACCAAGGAATATGAAATTGTGACATTAAATAGGCAGCCATACGCTCGGCTAATGTTTCTAATAAATCGACAGGATTTTCATTAGCAAATACTTCAATAGCTTTTGATATGTCTGCATAGTCTAATGTTTTTGCAAGTTCATCATTTTTTGCGGCTTGTGCGGTATCCCAAGCCATAGTAATATCAATTACTAGTGTTTGTTTTATTTCTTTTTCCCACTGAAAAAAACCAATAGTAGTTTGAATAGTTAAACCTTTGATGAAAACCTTGTCCATTTGTTACCTGATAATAATTAATACAAAATAAAAAGCGAGTTTACCTGCCTATACCCAAAGTACTTCAAACTACATGATTCAGTTGGAATTAGAAACGTATTAGGCAAGGCATTGATTGTAGAGAATGGTTGCTCCCTTGTCAAAATCAATAACGAAGCATAAAACCTTTCTAAACCAACCCGCAGTGGACTTCTGAGCAAATAATGCTCGTCGTTGTATCTGTTTTTAAGGAAACAACCATTAATAAAAAGATGCGCCTTGATCATAAATTGTTCAGTAGTCCTGAACAATTATTTTGAAGTAGTTTGGGTATAATTGTAGAAAAACTAGCAGATAACAAGATAGAATAGAGATAATTGCTAACTTCTTATAATTGTTATGTTGCTATTAACGCTTGTCATGATCATTGCTGCTTATTTATTAGGCTCGATTTCTAGTGCAATTTTAGTGTGCAGAATGCTTAGCTTACCCGATCCTCGTACTATAGGGTCAAATAACCCTGGGGCAACTAATGTTTTAAGAATAAGCAACAAGTTTACGGCTGCTACGGTATTATTTTTAGATATATTAAAAGGTACGCTACCCGTGTGGGGAGCTTATTTTTTGCAAGTAGAACCAATTTATCTTGGTATTATTGGTGTTGCTGCTTGTTTAGGACATATGTATCCTATATTTTTTGATTTTCAAGGCGGTAAAGCCGTTGCTACCGCTTTGGGTGCATTGTTACCTATTGGTTTAGGTTTAGGCGTTTTACTTATTATTACTTGGGTGGCAGTGGCAAAATTAACAAAATATTCAAGTTTAGCGGCTATTGTTACGGTATCAATAGCGCCATTTTATGTGTTTTTATTAAAACCGATGTATGTTTATCCAACCTTAATGTTGAGTGCGTTAATTATCGTGCGTCATAAAGAGAATATTATTCGGTTATTTAAAGGTACAGAAAGTAAAATTACAACTAAAATAAGCTAGTTTATCAGGTTTTGGCTGTTCTTCAGTACCCAACAAATCACTTGAAGTGGCTTGGGTATATAAAACTTAGATTCAAATAATAAGAGATGAACTTGTGAGTATCTTTTAGAGTTTAATCGTTCATGTTTGCCTTAAAGATGGAAAATATCAAAATATTTCTATTTTTACAGAGCTTAAGCGCTTTTTATCTTGTAAAAAACCCCCTATTTCTTTATGATCATAAAAATTTTTGTCGATATACCGCTTGGTATAAATTTGATCAAACAAAAACAACTCTATGGCTAGTTCAGAAGAAAAATTTACTTGTGAACTTAGGTAGTAATAATAATTGTTTGGTAATCAATGTGAATTGGAGAGTGTAAATGAGCAATGTGCCTGTGAATAACGGCCGCAGACGCTTCTTAACCGCGGCTACTGTCGTTGTTGGTGGTGTTGGTGTGGCTGGAGTGGCTGTGCCTTTCATTGGTTCCTGGAATCCAAGTGCTCGCGCGAAAGCTGCGGGTGCTCCAGTAGAAATCAATGTAGGTAAAATAGAGCCTGGTCAATTAATCCGTGCTGAATGGCGTGGTAAGCCTGTTTATGTAGTTCGTCGTACTGAAGCGACAGTAAGCAGCTTGGCTAAACATGATGATCAGTTACGCGATCCTAATTCTGAAAAAGCGCAACAGCCTAGTTACGCAACTAATGCTTATCGCTCAATTAAACCTGAATTTTTGGTCGCATTAGGTGTTTGTACTCACTTAGGTTGTGCTCCAACACATCATGATGGTGATTTTGATCAATTTGTTGAAGGCGTGAGTCAAGGTTTCTTTTGTCCTTGTCATGGTAGTAAATTTGATATGGCTGGCCGTGTTTTTCAAGGGGTTCCTGCGCCATTAAATTTAGTGGTTCCTGAGCATTCATTCACCAGTGAAGACACTTTATTAATTGGTGTTGGCTCTGACTCAAGTGAAGGAGCAGCATAATGTTAGCTAATTTTATGGCTTGGATCGACAAGCGTTTGCCTGTAACAGATGCTTGGAATAAGCATTTGGCACAATATCCAGCACCAAAAAACTTTAACTTTTGGTACTTTTTTGGTTCTTTAGCCATGTTAGTACTGGTAAACCAAATTTTAACAGGCGTATGGTTAACAATGAGCTATGAACCATCAGGCGATGGTGCATTTGCTTCTGTTGAATATATTATGCGTGACGTTGATTACGGTTGGTTGCTGCGTTATATGCATTCAACAGGTGCGTCAGCATTCTTTATTGTGGTCTATTTACACATGATGCGCGGCCTTATGTATGGTTCGTATCAAAAACCGCGTGAATTATTATGGATCTTCGGTATGTTGATCTTCTTGGTATTAATGGCTGAAGCATTTATGGGC
The DNA here is from genome assembly GCA_016745015.1 of Colwellia sp. Lineage (GTDB taxonomy): Bacteria > Pseudomonadota > Gammaproteobacteria > Enterobacterales > Alteromonadaceae > Colwellia. Next base: position 45,033 of record JADGDH010000002.1, on the reverse strand, counting down.
TATTTATTACCTTGGGGTAACATGTCGTATTGGGGTGCACAGGTTATTATTTCTTTATTTGGAACTATTCCAATTATTGGCGATGACTTAACACTTTGGATCCGTGGTGATTATGTTATCTCTGGTGCTACTTTAAACCGATTCTTTGCACTGCATGTTATTGCTATGCCATTGGTTTTAGTTATCCTAGTATTCTTACACATTCTTGCATTGCATGAAGTGGGTTCTAACAACCCTGAAGGTACTGATGTTAAGAAGCCTAAAGGTAGCATTAAACCTGAAGATCAAAGTAAATTTAAATTCCATAAACAATATACAGATAAGTACGATATTGTTGATGCTATCCCGTTCCATCCTTATTATTCTGTGAAAGATATTATGGGTGTTGCTGGTTTCCTTATTATCTTCTGTTGGGTTATGTTTTTTGCACCAGACGGCGGTGGTTACTTCATTGAGGCGCCAAACTTTGAACCAGCTAATGGTTTGAAAACACCTGAGCATATTGTACCTGTTTGGTATTTTGGTCCATTCTTTACCGTATTACGTATTGTTCCAGATCCACTGTTCGGAACTATGGCTATGTTTGGCGCTATTATTGTGCTGTTCTTATTACCGTGGTTTGATCGTGGTGTGGTTAAGTCCGTTAAGTACCGCTCTAAGTTACATTTCATTAACTTAACTCAATTCTCAATTAGTTTTATTGTGCTAGGTGTATTGGGTACTATGCCTGCAACTCCTACGGCTAATTTGATTGGGATTGTTGCTGCTTTTGGTTACTTCGGTTTCTTCGTGGCACTTTGGGTTTATTCTAAGAATGAAAAATGTAAGCCAGTTCCAGAGAGGGTTTCACACTAATGAAAAATTTTATTAAAGCATTTGTTTTTGGTTTAGCTACAGTGTCAATATCTGTGTTAGCTTCATCTGGTGGAGCTAACTTAGATCACGCAAATAATGACTTAACCGATAAAGAATCATTGAAAAATGGTTTTAAAACCTATATCAATTATTGTTTGGGTTGTCATCAGTTACAGTATCAACGTTATAACCGTACCTTTAAAGACCTTGGTATTGAAGAAGCAGACGGTGTTGAAAATTACATGTACACTGGTGAAAAAGCAGGTGATCACATTACTAATACTATGCCAACGAAAGAAGCGGCAAAATGGTTTGGTAGTGCGCCACCAGATTTAACGCTTGAAGCTCGTTTACGTAGCCCAGATTGGATTTACACTTACTTACGTTCATTTTATATGGATGATAAGCGTCCATTTGGCGTGAACAATAAAGTGTTTAAAGATGTTGGTATGCCACATGTATTACAAGATTTGCAAGGTGTTAGCTCAGTTGATGAGCACGGAAATATTACTCCAGCAATGGGCGGCAGTTTAACAACGGAAGAATACGACATTGTAGTTCGTGATTTAACTAACTTTCTTGAGTATGTTGGTGAGCCAAGTAAACTTGAGCGTGAAAGCATGGGTTATAATGTACTAATTTTCTTGTTTATCTTCTTTATTATTTCTTATTTCCTTAAGAAAGAATATTGGAAAGACGTACATTAATAACGATGCAAGCGTAATTTGAAGTACGCTTGTTTTGATATGATATTTTTAGCGCGAATGAATTCCTGTCTACAGGGATCCTATCGCGCTTTTGCTTTATAAAGAATAGGAGGCCCTATGGCCGTAGCAGCAAATAAGCGTTCAGTAATGACGTTATTCTCGCATGCTGATGATATGTATAGTCATCAAACACGTATAGTATTGGCAGAGAAGGGAGTTGGCGTTGACATTAACTTAGTTGAGCTAGCAAATTTACCTGAAGATTTAATTGATTTAAATCCTTACGGCACAGTGCCAACATTAATTGATCGTGAATTAGCGCTATATGAAGCTAAAATTATTATTGAATATTTGGATGAACGTTTTCCTCATCCTCCATTGATGCCTGTTTATCCTGTATCACGTGGTCGTAGTCGCTTAATGATGCATCGTATTGAAAATGACTGGTATAGCCTAGCTAAAATCATTTTAACGGGTACTGCTGGTCAAGCTGAAAAAGCACGTAAAGAGTTAAAAGAAAGTTTGCTAAGTGTTGCACCAATTTTAAACGAAGCTCCTTACTTTATGAGTGAAGAGTACAGCTTAGTTGATTGTTATTTAGCACCATTGTTATGGCGTTTACCTGCTTTTGGTATTGAGCTTGACGGTCAAGGTTCGAAAGAGCTTAAAACTTACATGTTACGTTTATTTGAACGTGAGTCATTCCAAGCTTCATTAACTGAAGAAGAACGTGAACTACGTTTCGGTCATCCAGCTTAATGACTGATTTAACTTCTGTAAAAATGACCTCTAATAAGCCCTACTTAGTAGGGGCTTTTTATGATTGGATTTCAGATAATGACTTAACACCTTATATTGTTGTTGATGTAAGTGTATACGGTGTTTTAGTACCTATGACTTATGTTAATGATGGTCAAATTGTATTGAACATAGCATCTTCTGCGGTAGGTAGTATTGCTTTAGGTGCTGATGCGATAGAATTTAGTGCACGCTTTGGTGGCAAACTTGAACATATGACGGTGCCATACGGAGCTATTGCCGCTATTTATGCTAAAGAAAATGGTGTGGGAACTTCATTTTCAATTGAGCATCTTAGTGATGATGATAACTCTGTGAAAGAAGGTGTAGAGAGTCGTGTTAAACCGAGCAAGTCAAAACCAAGCTTGACTAGTGTCTCATCTGTAGATAAAAGTACAAAGCCTAAAAAATCATCGAAAGGTAAAGCGAGTTTAAAAGTTATTAAGTAACTTTATTTGTTTAACCCAAATATGTTCTCGCCTATTATTTGTTAACTCAGATCAAGGCGTTTTTTATTTTCTGTGTTAATATGTCGCCATTATTTATGTAGATGAATACAAAAAGTATGAAAACGTTTAAAGAATTACTTGAGTTAACAAATAAACAAGAACAGCCTCAGCGTCTGATGTTTTTATTTGCGAATGCGGAGTCTAAAAACCCGAAGAAAAGCAAAAAGCACCAACAAGGTACAATTGAGCCAGTAATGTGTGTTGACAAATTACCAGAACAATTAACAACCTTTGCAGCGCTGAAGAGTGAAGCTGATTCAATAGAGAAAAACTGGAATTTTGTTTTCATTGCTAGCCTTAGTGGTGAAGACGGCATGACACCAAGTGAAGACGATGCAGAACCTTTCTTGAATAAAATGGTTAATGATGTAAAAACTGGCAATAACGTTGGCCGTTATGTTATTTATGACAGAGATGAAAACCCTATAGAGCTTGAAACTAACTCATAGCCCGACACACTGGGTTATTGTGGAACTATCGTGAAACCTGCATCTTCAAATGTGATGGGTGTATACTGCGATGCAAATTTTGATTAAGCAAAATCAAAAAGCACTACCGTTTGAAATAAGCGAACATCAAGTTTATAGAGGTAAATGTGTTGGCTACCAAAAAAATGCTGGAATATATGGGCAGCGGATTAGATCACTATCAATGCCTGCTTAATAATGATGAAACTTCTGCCTTGGGTGAAAACGCAGGCGCTCTTCAATAAAACACACGATAAAATAATAGCTGTAGTTACAACCATCATAAAGGTTTAATTTCAAAGTGTAATTACATACTTTCGCTAACACCTACAATCTCTATGGCTTTAATTAGTCTGCCAGAAAATCATCAGATTCACCTTGATCATTTATTGTATATTATTACTTGAAAGGTGTGGGTATATTGTATACATTATGTAGATATTATAAGTTTATATGAATTGCTTTAAATGAAAAATAAAAAGATACGCATTGTTGCATTAACAGCAGCTTTGCTTGTAAGTGCTTGTAGTAACTCACCTGTTGTCGAACAAACCTTAGAGGTTATCAGTAGTAAAGTTCATACTGTTCAGCCTGAGATATTAAAAAAATTACTGGCAGCTGATATTCAAACGCTTTGGAGCCAAGATTTTGATCATTACCAAAATGCTTTACTGTTACAGGTAAGTGAAGCAATCTCGATATTAGCTAAACAAGGTGATTTAGCCGATAAAGACTTAGAAAAACTAACCTACTATTTACGCATTTATTCAAGTTTTGGCCCTGACAAAAATTGGCCTAAGGAAACAGCAGAAGCGTTAAATAGTGCTTTAGTTGATTTACAGAATATGCCAGGTTTTTATCAAATAACACCAACCACAGCACGCTTGCATGAAAATTATTCAGTTGCTCTTTATCGCTTATATTTTCTAGAACCACTACGTTTATCAACGGCAGATCACATTGTACCGTTAGCCCAATTAATCAATTTATACGCAAATAGTGATTTAGTACAAACACGAATAGAGAATGAGAATAAAGCGTTTGATTATGCTCTTTGGGAAATCATTAGAGCCAGTGCAATTTTACCTTATGAAGCAACACGAAAAAACAAGCCGGAGCATCTAGCTCTTTTTAGTAATAATGATATTTTAGCGAATGCTTTACTAGCGTTTATTGAAAGTGATAATGCAATCATACGTGATGATGATTGGCCGAAGCAACATGCTACTTGGGCATTAGCACATTTTTATAATGTTTATAATAAGCAGTATGAAAATTCATATTATGAGAGAAATGAAGCAGAGCAAAAGCAACTAGATAATGGTGAAATTACGTTGCCAATTCAGCAAAAAATGACTGATTTAGATAATTCACTTTGGCAAGCGCTTGCTAATTCAATGACGAATTCCATAACGGGTACAGAGTCAGGCTCTGCACTAGGAAATAAAGCACTGAAAACACTCTTCAGTGTTCCTTATGTTGTTACCACTTTTCGCGGAAAATCAGAATGCGAAGAAGGTAGTTTAAAAGATCGCTGTATCTCGCCAACAGTAGAGGAAGCAACACCGATAAAACATATTTGCTCTGATAGTTTGTATATTCGCACACAAAAAATGACTAAAAAACAATTAGAAGATTCTTGTAATCAATTGATTTCACAAGAAGCTGTTTTTCATGAAAAATTAGCGACTAATCACGAACCTGTAGCTAATGATTTCAATGATAAACTACGTGTTATAGTTTTTAATAATGCTGCTGAATATAACAAATATGGTCAGCTTGTCTTTGATATTGAAACAAATAATGGTGGTATGTATATAGAAGGCACAACGCAAGACCCAGATAATATTGCGACTTTTTATTCCTATGAACACTTTTGGGTACGTCCTGAATTTCAAGTATGGAATTTAAATCACGAATATGTACACTATCTTGATGGGCGGTTTATTAAATACGATACCTTTAATCATTTTCCTAGTAATTTAGTGTGGTGGTCTGAGGGTTTAGCTGAGTATATTTCTAAAGAAGATATTAACCCTAAGGCATTTAAATTACTCAATAAAACCGAACAAGATGAATGGTTAACCTTGCAACAAGTTTTTGATACTGAATATCGAGATGGTTCTGATCAAGTATATAAATGGGGTTATTTAGCTGTTCGTTTTATGTATGAGAAACACACGCAAGAATATCAACAATTAGCTCACTTTTTGAAAACAGACTTTTTTAAAGGCTATAAGAAATTGCTTGATGAAAGTGGTGAGCAATATCGAGAAGAGTTCAATGCTTGGTTAATAGAGCACAATGCAAATTTTGTTGATGTTAGCGTAGAGAAAAACCCGCACAAGCCAAGACAGTTTTATCGTTATACCTATAAAGATTATTTACAGCCAGCGTTTTTAACAGAAACACCACGGCATATGCATTGGCAATATTGGCATGAGAATGCACTAAAAAATGGTAAGAAATGATAAAAGAACAATTCACAAGTAGTTAATGCTCTGGCTATTTATTATGCAATAGTTGATTTGCCCTATGAGAAGCCAGGAGGGCGACTATCTTGCATTAAGAAATCTAATTTTATTTGAGCTTGCTTCGGTTTCTGAATGTCTGTTACTTCAATCATTTCACATTCATCCCTAATCATTTCAGGAATGAGGCTAGGGTAATGACGGCAGTCTTCAGGTCTATTTAAGTAAATGCTGCATGTATATTTATTTGGAGCGAAAGAGTTTATTTTAGGTGCAATTTCGAGAAAAGGGCACCCTTTGAGACTTAAGCCTGATTCAGGATCGAACCATATTTTATTGTCCTTAACGAATTTGAATATTTCGGGATTAAATATTTCCCATAGGTCAATTTCTTCTTTTGTCGCCGAAAGATCACCATCTCCGTATTTGATACAACATTTACCGCACTGATTACATTCTTTCATAGTTTGTTATCGCTAGTATCGTTAGATTTATAGTGAGTACTTTAGCCATAGCTTATAAAAAACCGCATTACAGGTTGGGTTGTCATCCATTTTTCCATCTCTATCGCAATCAGATCCAGTTAGTGACTTTACTACTTGTCGACCGTATTCATCAATATCATCCTTTGAAGGAGAAACGGTAATGGTTACTTTGGGTGATTTATCAATAAAGTCGGCAACATCTTTATAAGCACTAAACGCTTCTTTAGAGATAATATGACTTATATCTCGGGCTTTTGATTTTGCCGCTATTACATAAAATGACTGGCTAGATAAAACAAATGTTAGCAATAAAAATAAAACCCTCACTTATGACTCCTTTCTATTGCTGTAGTTATTAATCTGATTGTTATAATTCTCATTATAAGGAATTATTTCTAATACAACTACTATGTTTTCTGATACACCAAATACGCTGCCACTAAATCGCTAATTGCGGTGCCAACTGATTTGAATAATGTGATTTCATCAGAATCTTGTCTTAAAATTTCAGGCTGCTTACACATGTCAGCTAACTCGCCAACAATGTCATCAGCCTTGAAAATACCCTCGGAGATAGGAATTAGTAACTCGCCAGCCTCACTTAAAGTATTTGCTAAGCTATCAACAAATACTCTAGCTTTGGTAATCGTAATAGTGTCACATTCTCTGGCATTAGCCATATGATTCCCTAAGCAATCTATATGGCAACCTTTACTCACAAGTTTGCCATTAAATAAAGGTGTTTTTGAGCCAGTGGCACAACAGATTATGTCTGCATAAGGAATTTCTTGGTTTACATCTAAGCTAGCGTGAAAGCTGATATTTGGATATAAATCGCTAAACTCATTAATCAATTTTTGTACTTTCTCAGAACTTCTCCCCCAAATAGTGACTTTTTTTAAGTGGCGAACACTGATATGAGCATGTAACAAATAAGCGGCTAAATTTCCTGTGCCAAACAACATTAAATGACTACTATCTTCTCGAGACAATAATTGACTAGCTAATGCTGAAATAGCGGCGGTGCGCCAGTAAGTCACACTGGTGCCATCAACTAAAGCTAAAGGTTCTCCCGTTTCACGACGAAATAACATGATTTTAGAAAATAACCCAGGTAAGCCGTGCTTAGCATTGTTATCAGGAAAATAGGTAAACATTTTGTTGCCAATCACTTCTTCATTCCATGACGGTAATAACGCAAAAGCATCATGCTTGCTGTGATCTTCAGGCGCAAGAAGATGAACTTGTCGCTGTGGCATATGAAAGGGTTTACTAAAACTCTGTTTAAGCAGAGGAATCAATTCAGCAAAATTTAAGCTGTTTTGTACTTGTTCAGTGTTAATGATTTTCATAATGATCTCTTTTTTGAAGTAAGTAATTACTTTCATTTAAAAATAAGCTCACTAGCGTTAAAGTCGTTAAAGTTCAATCAACTCTTTAGGTGCTTGCGTTAGTGTTTTTAGGCCGTTTTCTGTTAATACCACATCATCTTCAATACGAATGCCACCCCAATTTGGAATGTAAATACCTGGCTCTATGGTGATAACACAACCTTGTTCTATGGTGGTTTTGCAATCAGGGCCAAGAAAAGGCTGTTCATGTAATTGCAATCCAACGCCATGCCCTAAACCTTCACCAGCGTAATCTTTATATTCACTGTTGAGTAATATGCTAGCTGATTTTTGATATAAATGTGCGCCACTGACCCCTTCCGTAAGCTTATCAATAGCAGCTTGTTGAGCACTTTGTACTAGTTGATAGATTTCTTTTTGTTTAGCACTAGCCTTACCAAAAATAAAGGTACGAGTCATATCTGAGCGATAACCATTAACGACAGCACCAAAGTCAATTAAAACAATATCACCTTGCTTGAGAGCGCGATTTGAAGGAATGCCATGGGGCAGAGCGCTTCGTTCTCCAAAACCTAAAATAGTGGCAAAAGATAATTCTTCAGAGCCTAATTTTGCCATTTGATAATCTAACTCATTGGCTAGCTCTCGCTCGGTAATGCCTTCTTTCACCAAAGGCAAAATATTGGCTAAAGCTTGATCGGCAATTTCAGCGGCTTGCTTAATGGTAGCAATTTCAACAGCTGATTTGACCATTCGCAGTTTTTCAACAGTGCCAACCAAAGAAATAGTTTGTGTAATTTGTGTTTCCTGCGCTATTTGCGCAGACATCTCTTGCCATTGAGCAACGTTAGTATGCTCGCTTTCAAAAAGTAGTGTTTGGCAATTTTCTTGATTAAGCAGTTCAATAATTAGTGCAGTAAGCGTTTGGTTAGCACGATCACGACAAATCACTTTAAAGCGTCCTTCATTATGACCCGCCTGCTCTTTTGCCTGCTCGAAATAACGGTAATCAGTGATTAAATAATTTACTTTGTCAGTCAGTAAAATAGTTGCTGCATGTCCAGAAAAATTGGATAAATAGCGAATATTAATATCACTAAATATAAGTACTGCGCTTTGCGCTTGTGTTAACACTTGTTGACGTAATTTGTTAATTTTCATTAGTATTCTCTTTTATTTTTTTATTTTAGTTATATTATTTGAGCAAAAATCTATGTTTAGTGGATATTTGGATTAATTAGCCATTGTGTTTTACCGTACATAAACTCGTCGTCAATCAATCACTCACTCGACTGAGATAATTGAAATGCTTGTTGTTGCTCAATATCATTAACCAGTGTGCGATTAAAAATGTAAAGAGCAATGCATGTGATAAAACCCAATAGAGCGATCACTGTCCACATCATCATAGGGTTTGCCAAGTCAACAGCTAACGATTGATATAACCAACCAGAAAGTAAGCCACCAAATAAGTTACCTAATGCCATAGAAACAAAGTAATAGCCCATAAACATTGCTGCTTTGTCTGGTGGGGCAAATGATGCAACATATTCTTGGCTCTTGGGGGATGCAGTCATTTCCCCTACGGCAAAAATAATCACGGAACAAGCCACTAATAAACCACCAAAAACAAAGCCGTGAGCTAAACCACCAATAATCATAGATAATGACAAAATAGCGGTACCAGCAATTAATGTGGGTAATGCTTTAAATTTACCAATAAAACGGCTGATTAGCACTTGGAACAAAATGATCATTAAAAAATCTATACTTAAAAT
>JADGDH010000002.1:12513-35511 GCA_016745015.1 Colwellia sp. | reverse complement strand
GGTACCAGCAATTAATGTGGGTAATGCTTTAAATTTACCAATAAAACGGCTGATTAGCACTTGGAACAAAATGATCATTAAAAAATCTATACTTAAAATAGTAGCAGGGTTCATTTGACGATGATTTTTCGCCCATTGATTAGCAAAGTCAGCACTGGCTTGCGGTAATTGATCGCCTGATTGAGCTAGTGTTGTAAAAGCATTAAAGAGTTCACCGTTTGGCACGCGAATATCTAATGCTGCTAACGTTGTTGAGATTTCTTTAATGCTCTCTTTACTGGCCTGTAAATCTACGTTGGTTAACTCTTTACTTAAACGTGTTATTTCACTAGCTAAGGTATCAATATTGATAGCGGTTAACGTATCGTGTAACCAAGGGCTTAAACTGTGCAGTAAACGAACTAGATCTGAGGTATCAACAAAGTCGCGAATGAACACTGGCAAGGTGATAAATATTTGTAAATAAACAGTCCAAAAACCCGTCAAAATGAGTAAGTAAACCATAAATGCTTTATTGCCCACCTTCATTTTTTGTTTGTACCAAAGAGTAAAGCTAGTGGTGTTTTTTTCAATGTTATCATATGGCTTAGCAACAAGAAGATCCCATACAACTGCTGATATTATTAATGCAGTTGCAATGACTGTGGTGACTTTACCACTACTAATTATGCCTGCATAAAAAGACACTAATAAAACCAATAAAGGCACCACTAATAAGGCTAAGCGTGAGTTACCTAACACCTCTTGCATCTCTTTAAATACTTGTTTTATACCACCTGTTTTTACATGACGTTCAGGCTCTTTGTAAAAGAATAATGCAGGAATTAAGTTGATCGAAATCCAGATGGCGGCAAAAGTAAATACCCATTGCCAGCCATAGTTTTTTTGGATGATAGGCGCTAGAAGAGGCCCTAGAAAACCACCAATATTAACCATCATATAGAAAATTCCGAAACCCAGTCCACGGTTAGAGTCATCGGTGCTTCGGCTTACTGTGGCAATAACGACAGGTTTGAAAATGCCAGCGCCTAAGGCAATCAGCATAAAAATACTGAGAAAGCTGACTAAATCATCAGCATAGCCTAAAAAATAGTAGCTTGGCGCCATGAGAGTAAAAGCGAGCAAAAACATTTTTCTATAACCGAACCGATCTGCTAACGCACCTGAAATAACAGGAAATAAATATAAGAAAAAAGGAACGACACCCATGATTAAACCACGTTCAGTATTACCAAGGCCTAATCCACCTTGCGTGCTTGGTGTCATAATATAACTAGCAAGTAAGGTGTACATGCCATACCAAGCTAAACGCTCAAATATTTCCATGGTATTCGCAATGTAGAATGCTGCTGGAAATGAAGTTGTAGTGGAGTTTTTCATAAGATATCTGTAGTTTTTTATTTTTAATATAAACAGTAATCACTTATTGTATACAGTATATCTTTGTGTTTCAAGTTATGATAATTGAAATGATTACTCAATTATTACCCAATGATCACAATAAAAATCCCTTTGTAAAAAGGCATTTTTAATTACTAAAAGGCCTTGATTATGGCTATTTTAAAATACGACTGTTTCGATTGGAATTTGACAAATATCAAGTGCTTGAGGAGGTTTTTTATAAAAGAAAGGAGATGGGCGTTTTCGTCTCTTAGATAATTTACTTTTAAAAGACATAGTATCTGTTCGCTCAATCATAATGTTGAGTTGCTCACTTTTTGGTATATCACTCGCAACGCTTATTTTCTTTATTGTTGTTGTTTTATTAGCATCATCAAAAACACCATTATTTTTAGCATTTCCGCGATTTATTTTTTGAACTACATCCATTCCATAAACTACTCGACCAAATATAGTCATAATGCTATCTAAGTATCTTGGTGCTTGCCCAATAACAATATAAAAATCAGTTGTAGCGGTATTAGGGGCGTTATTCCGTGACATTCCTATAACCCCAGGACAATGAGTTAACCAAGTTATAGAGTCATCATTATTTCTAGCTGATCCAAAGCCTGCTATAAAGCCAGTTTTGGCAGCAAACATATCAGGAGATTGCACTAAGGAAAATGCTTTGTTTGTTATGTTAGTTATCTGATTTTCTATAGGTAACAGTAATAATTTATTTGTTATTTTAAAATATTGGCTTCCGTTATCTTCATCAATACTTGTTCCTGCTTGCGCGACAAAGCCATCTATAACGCGATAAAAAGTTAGGCCATCATAAAAATGAGTACGCGTCAGTTTTTTTATTTGAGTAACATGTTTTGGTGCAAATAGAGGGTTTAGTTCAATAATAACAAGACCAATATCGAGTTCTAAATATAAAAGATTATCAGTATTTGGGATACGATAAAGTGATTCGTTTATATTTTCAGCACTGTTTGATGAACTTATACATAGTAATAATGCTATCAGCAAAATTATTCTAATTATCATAGTGTATTATCCATTTATAAAAAACCACACTGAATATTTCAGTGTGGTTTTGTTTTAAATAAACGTTAGCCTACTATCTAAAACTCTTTTTTCAAGCCCATGTAGAAGAATCTACCACGAAATGAATAAAGGTTATCATCAGTTGAGGTAACTCCCTGATTTAAGTACGGTGGCTTTTTATCAAATACATTTTGAATGCCAAAGTGAATATCAGTACCAATGTTTTCGATGAAATAGCCTGCTTGCATGTTATGGAATGTTGATGCAGACATTATATCGTCTTCAGCTGCTTGAATAGATGAGTTGTAATTGGCATCCCAAGTTACACGATAATTATCCATTGACCAATCAAGTTGGAAATTGGCTTTATATTCTGGAATACTGCCAAAAGCAGAGTCATAAGTACCCACGATATCTCTAAATGGTGAATCACTAGTATCTTGTACTTCAAATTTGCTCATTAAAGTAGTATCAATATTTATACGCCACTCACCAATATCAGTTTCTAAAGTATAGTTAGCATTTAAATCAAAGCCTGAAATATTACGTGCGGCAATGTTATTTTGTGGAGAAAAAATAGTTTTAATGTAACCTGTACCATTGTTACTACGAATTACATCTCCTGCAAAAGTAGGGTTACTTTCAAGGTTTTGATCAATAACATAACGAGAGCTAGCAAATACTACGTTAGTTTGCTTAATATCAAAATAATCAAGTGTAAATGATAGGTTCTCCATTGGCTCTAATACTAAGCCTAGAGTCATATTTTCTGCTTCTTCAGGTTTTAGGTCTGGGTTACCACCCCCAATAATATCATTGCTTTGAATTGCATTGTTGCTAAATGCTGGATCTAAACCTAAAGCAACACATTCAGGCTTTGTAGAACTAAAATTAACGTCATTTCCTGGGTTACATGGATCATACAGACTCGTGTTGATATTAGATGTTTGACCTTGATACATTTGTGCCATTGTTGGTGCGCGGAAACCAGTACTATAAGAAGCACGGACTTTTAATATATCAAGTGGTTCATAAATTACACCAAACTTAGGATTAGTTGTGCTTTCACCAATATCACTGTAATCACTGTAACGAACTGCTGCTTCAACTTCTAAATTATCTAATACAGGGATCGCTAATTCTAAATAAAGCTCAGTGATTTCACGTACTGGAGAAATAACAGGTGTACTTGAACCGCCCCAAGATACATCAAATGTATCTGTACGTTGTGCTTGATCCACTTCCATAGATAGTTGATCTTCACGATATTCCACGCCAGATGAAAACATTAAATCACCTGCAGGTAACTCCATAACAGGGCCTGAAATGTGGGCTTGCATAAACATTAAATCGTTTTTATTAGTTACTACTGGTGATGTAGTATTAATAAAATCTAACATTTCTGTAGTAATAGAGCCTTCTGGACCAAATACATTTAATGCCACACACGTTGGATCTGCTACTGTTTCACATTCATCCGATAATGCACGTTCAATCATAGAGATTGACGGTTGAGCACCACCACGAGTAATTAATTCAGCAGATTGGCTAGAGAAGTTCACTTCCCAATCGTATTCTTCAAAAATAGAGCCTTGTAGACCAAAAGTGTAACGATTAATGGAATTATCTGATTTATAAAGACGCGAACCATATTCACTAAAACGACGGCTGACATTACCAGCTTCTCCAAAAGGATTATATTTTTGGTTCGGTCCTACACCAAAGTTATTGCCATCGCCGTCAGGGTAACGCTTAAAGGCATTTGGTGTATCTACACTGTCACCATACCAACCCGTATCTACGCCTGGAGGCGCTTGATTTCCCTGAACAAAACCATCATGGAATGATAATTCTGCGAAAAAAGTTACATTATCGCTAAGCTCATAATCACCCGTGATAAACACACTGGTAGTTTTATTGTCGTTAGCACCTGATTGTGCAGCACGATAGTTATAACCCATAGTGTTATAATCAAAGGCTGTAACATCAGTTGGGTTATTTGCATCTAAAATAGTCCATGTTTCGCTTGGATCTAAACCAAAACCAGACAAACGAGCAAAAGGAGTTGTACCTGAACTAATATTTGAGCCACCTAAATAATCTCTTTGCGTTGCTTTGGTCATATAACGATCTTTCTCTTCCCAGCCTTCATTGTTGCTAGCTGAAGCTGCGATCATCATACTACCTTTATCACCGCTAAAGCCCATCACTAAGCCAAGCTCACGTTCATCAGCATCACCTTCTGATGACTGACCATAACGTGCATTTACTTCAAACCCTTCATAGTTTTTACGAGTAATAATGTTAATTACACCAGCAATCGCATCTGAACCATAAATAGCAGAGGCACCATCTTTTAGTACTTCAATTTGTGAAATAGCTTCAAAAGGAATAGAAGAAAGATCAACTAAACCGTCCTCATCAGAACCAACTATGCGTCGACCATTAAGTAAAACTAACGTGTTTGTTGCTTCAATCCCACGGAGTGTCGCAGTTTGAATAGCAACAGCACCAGAGCTACTTTGGTTATTTGCACTGTTACCTGTGATTGAAGGTAAACGACGTAATGCAGAGCTAACATCGGTAATACCAAGGTTTGTAAGCTGAGCTTTAGTCACGACGGTAATTGGAGAAGTAGAGGTAACTTCGGCACGTGCAATACGTGAGCCAGTAACCATGATTTTTTCTATTTCTTCTTCAGCAGCAAAGGTAGGTGTTGCAATACTTGATGCTAAAGATAACACCGCCATTGATAATGTTGATAATTTAAATTTTTTATTAATAATCATTACTTTTCCTTAGGAGCTTTTTTTGTATTTATAATTTTTAATGCACTATCAAATAAAAGTGCACGTTATATATACATTATATTGTATACAATAACAATGCAATGTTGAATTTCACTTAAAAAATTAATTAGAATAAAAAAGTCGTTATTAATGGTGGTAACAGCAGTAGTAATAAGGAAAGAACGTAATAATCAAAAGATGTGATTTGAACAAGAAGGAGGCAGATATTTGAAGTGGAATATTGCAGAACATTAGAAAACCCAGTGATTTTTAGTCACTGAGTATAAGATAATTTGGATTTAGGGTTTTACTCATTGGAAATTAAAAGTTTAAATATTACTCGCTTCTCGCTGTAATAAAAAAGCTTTAATTTCATCGCGCGAGCTAAGAATATGTTGCTTTAATTTGGCTACAGCCTTGTCAGTGTCTCGTGCCTTACAAAAGGCTAACAATTCGGCATGCTCAGGACCTGCTTTTGAAATACCACCTGCCCACAATAAATGCATACGAATATAGCGGTCAGCATTTTTATTAAGAATATTGACTAAATCAGCTGTTTGTGGGCGCTTAGCGCCTGAATACAAACAGTTATGAAAGTCGGAGTTTAACTCGCTCCATGTATTAGCCGCATTTTCTTTGCCTAACGCACTATCAAGTTTAGCTAAAATATCCGTGGCTTGTGTTAATGCATCATCCGTAATATTAACTAAAGAGGCGGCAAGCAAGTCACCTTCAATCATTGCTCTTAGTTCAAATAGCTCATCTACCTGATCAAGATTAAGCTCTGTGGCACTGGCACCTTTGTGAGGTTCAAAAGAAACTAAGCCTTCGGCTTCAAGTTGCAATAACGCTTCCCGAACAGGAATACGACTAACATTTAACTCGTCGGCCAAAGCTGCTTGACGTAATGGTTGTCCAGCAACAATTTCACCACTAAGTATTTTTTCTCTTAATATTTCAACAACTAACTGGGTACGGGTTTTATATTCAATTGCCATTTTTTGATGCCATTATTATTATGATTAATAGGGATTGTTTATTTTATACAATGTATTATAAAGAAATTGGCAATGGAAAGAAGGGATAAGATCAATATTATCCCTTTTATAGTATGTTTTATTAGTTTGTAATTGTTGCCTAATAATAAAATATGTTAATAATTAGCTTTGTAGCATTTTAGGTAGCAAGGCATACGGCATGTTTTGATAACAGATAGGTCGTTGGAAACGTTTAATTGCTTCACTGCCTACTGAAGTGGTTCTGATATTTGTTGAAGCAGGAAATGGGCCGCCATGATTCATAGATGCACAAACTTCTACACCAGTTGGCATTTGATTGTAAATTAACCGGCCAACTTTGTATGCCAGTGTTTGAGCAAGTTGTGCTGATAAATCTAAATCTTCATCTGCGGCATGAATACTGGCTGTTAAATTACCTGTTAACAATTCAGTCAGTTTCATCATTTGGGAAAAATCATCACAACGAACAATCAGCGCACTAAAGCCAAATAGCTCTTCGTGTAGCGCAGGAGTACTTTCGTAAGTAGCAAAATCAGTAGCAAATAATGCTGCGGAACAATCTTGCTCTCTGCCTGATAAGCCTGTTGCTAATAATTCAACACCTGAAATTGCTTTGCGAGCTTCAACAGCTTTAGTGTAAGATTGACACATGTCAGGTGTTAACATAACGCCTGCGGCTTGTTCACTTAATGATTGTGCTGCGCTATCAACAAAACCTTGGTAAATACTATCATTTTCTTTTGCGTTTTCACCACCAATAACAACCCAAACGCCAGGACTAGTACAAAATTGACCTTGTCCCATTACTAACGATGCTACTAGACCTTGAGCGATAGCTTGAGTATCTTGTGCTAGTTTTTCAGGCATGATGTATTGTGGATTAATACTACCTAGTTCACCGTAAAAAGGAATAGGATCAGGACGTTCATTAATTTGTTGCTGTAAAATCATACCTACGCGTTCTGAACCAGTAAAGCCTACTGCTTTAATGTGTGAATGCGTTACTATTTGACTTGCTATGGCGTAGTTCTTTCCTTGAATAAGCGAAAATACGCCTTTGTCTAGCTCACAAACCTCAATGGCTGCTAAAATGGCACGAGCTACTAATTCAGCTGTAGCAGGGTGAGCGGCATGAGCTTTCATTACCACAGGGCAACCTGCAGCTAGCGCTGAGACAGTATCACCACCAGCAGTTGAAAATGCTAAAGGGAAGTTACTAGCGGCAAATACACCGACGACGCCTAGGGGTAAATATCCCAAGCGTGTGTCTGGTTTTGGTAGCGGTTGGCGATCATTATCTGCTAATTCAATAACAGCTTTATACTCTCCTTTTTCTAATAAATCAGCGAATAAACCTAGTTGACCAATAGTACGACCTCGTTCGCCTTGAATGCGCATAGTAGGTAAACCTGTTTCAGCACAGGCGGTATCAATAAGTTCATCGCCAAGCGCCATGATTTGATCACCTATGGTGCGTAAAAATTGCGCACGCTTTTCTGCACTTAGTTGGCTATACGAAATAAAAGCTTCGTTGGCGTGATTAATTGCCGTGTTAACTTCAAGTTTAGTTGCATCAGCAAAGGTAGTTGGCATTGCTTCGTGAGAATAAGCGTTAAATGCAGTAAAGCCATTTGTGGTATCGCCTGTCCATTGTCCTGCGATTAAATTTTTTCCTGAAATAGTCATATTAATATTCTCTTTAAAATTTTTGTTTAAATAAATCGGTTATTTCACTACAAAACCAAAAGCATAGGGGTCATCGTCGTCAATAGTGATGCAGTTCTTGCCGAAAACACGTGCCCAACCTTCAATGCTTGGCATAATGGCGGGAATTTTTCCATTAGCATAATTTAGTTCGACAACTTGTTCTATTTTGCCAATGAATTGACTCCCTATATAACTTTCATGGACAAAGGTATCTCCTTCTTTTAATACGCCTTTGGCAAATAGCTGAGCCATTCTTGCGCTAGTGCCTGTACCGCAGGGGGATCTATCGATAGCTTTATCACCGTAAAATACAGCATTAGCGGCATCTGAACCTTGAGTTTGGCTTTTTCCAGTCCATAGAATATGTGAAATACCTTGAACACTAGCATCTTCTGGGTGTACACAAGTAAGTTGTTGGCTGGCTATTTCGCGAACAATGGTGCTCCAATGTAAGATTTGTCCTGCATCCCACTGATCAATGCCAGGAAAGTTTTCTTGCGGCTCAACAATAACGTAATAGTTGCCTCCATATGAAACATCAACTTTTAAACAACCAAGTTCAGGGATATCTAAAATTACATCACGGTGAGCCAAATAAGAAGCAACATTGAAAATTTTAACCGAAGTAACTTTTTCATCTTGCTGCTGATATTCAATTGAAACTTGTCCTGCGGGAACATCAATAATAAGCTTTTTATTGTCATCAGCGGATGTTGTTTTTGGCACAAGCAAACCATTTTCTATCGCAGCGGTAACGGTACCGATAGTACCGTGACCACACATAGGTAAACAGCCAGAGGTTTCAATAAAGAGTATTGATGCATCCGCATTGTCACTGCAAGGAGGGTAAAGAAACGATCCTGACATCATGTCATGGCCACGAGGCTCAAACATTAGACCTTGTCGAATCCAATCATAGTTTTCTATAAAGTCTAATCGCTTTTCACTCATCGTATCCCCTTTTAAATTAGGGTGACCACTAGTGACCAAGCGTACTGGATTTCCGCAAGTGTGAGCATCAATGCAAAAGAAGGTGCCTTTAATCATATTATATGTAGTTCATTATTTAGTATCAGTTGACAGCTAGATTATTAATTAAGATTAAACTTGCTTAAATCAATTCGGTTGTTGTTAGCTTCATTAAAAATACGTTCAACGTTTGCACGTTCTTCACCTGTTAAAGGCATACGTGGTGCACGTGTTAATTCACTACCTCGACCTGCTAATTGTTCACATAGTTTTATACATTGCACAAGCTTTGGCACCGTATCTAAACGTAATAGCGGTAAGAACCAACGCCAAATTTCTAAGGCTTCAACATAACGGCCTTGTTTTGCTAATTGATAAATGGCTACAGACTCTTTTGGGAATACGTTAGTTAAACCAGATATCCAACCGGTACAGCCTAGCATTAATGATTCAAGCGCAATATCATCGACACCACCAAAAATAATAAAACGGTCACCAAAGGCAGAGTAAAGTTCAGAAATACGGCGAGTATCCTCAGTTGCTTCTTTAATAGAGACGATATTTTTTTCTTCGGCCAGCACTTTCATGCCTTCAATGCCAACATCTACGCCATAAGTAACAGGGTTATTGTAGATCATCATAGGCAAGTTACAGTTACGCGCAATTTGTTGATAATGATGAATTGCTTCGGCTTCGTCTGATTTGTAAATCATACCCGGAAGCACCATTAAGCCATCAATACCGACTTCTTCACAAGCTTGTGAAAACTCAACTGCAAACTGTGTTGATGTTTCAGCTACACCTGAAAGTACAGGAACACGACCAGCAACAATTTCTTTAACAGCTTTTAAAATTGCAATTTTTTCTGTCCGAGTATGAGAAGCATTCTCGCCTACTGTGCCAAGGGCGATAATACCATCAACTCCTTCTTTGATTATTGTATCAATCATTTTCTGCGTTGCTTCAAAGTTAATTGATAAGTCATCGTTGTATTGTGTGGTTACCGCAGGGTAAACACCTTGCCAATTTACAGCCATAATGCTCTCGTTTATAAATAGTAAGGGTGAATTTTATTGTTAGTAATATTTACTTGGAAAGTATTACTAGTTAGATTGAGGTATATTGTATACAATGTTGTTTTTATTGCAAGTGATATATTTTAACTTAGCTTTATCTGTAGTTAACAGCTTGGTTAATAGGTAAATTAAATGAACTCTAAAGTAGATACGTTTTCACAGACTAAAAACGTTGCTGTAATTGGTGCGGGAATTGTTGGCGTTAATTGTGCGTTGGCGTTACAAATGCAAGGTTATCAAGTCACTTTATTTGATAAAGAAGCTATTGGTGCTGGTTGCTCTAAAGGTAACGCTGGTCACTTTGCCACAGAGCAAGTTTTCCCTTTAGCTGAACCGTCTTTATTAATGCAATTGCCAAAAATGTTATTAGATCCTCTTGGACCCGTATCATTATCCCCCAAACATTTTATTAAAGTTCTTCCTTGGTTTATGCAGTTTTTTAATAATATGAGAGCTGAAAAAAGAGCAAATAATAGTACAGCGCTTAAAGCATTAAATAAGCAAGCAATTGAATATTATAAGCCGTTATTGAAATCGGCCAATGCACAGCACTTGTTAGTCAGTAATGGTTCTTTATTGGTTTTTGAAAAAACGGCCTTTAAACGTGTGGTCGCAATGTCTGAGCATTACCAACAAGCAGGTGTTGCTGTTAAATTATTAAACAGAAAACAAACTTTATCGCTTGAGCCAAATTTGAATGACAATATAAATCATGCACTCTTTTTTACTGATGTAGGGCACACCACTGATCCTTTAGCACTTTGCATGGCTCTGGCTGATTTTGCAAAAAGTTTAGGAATGGATTTTAAACAATTACCCATTGATAACATTGAGCAGGTTGAGTCAGGTGTTGTTATTAATAAAAGGAATGAAAATCATTTTTTTGACCATTGTGTGGTAGCAACAGGCGCTTATTCAAAAAAATTGCTTAAAGGATTAGGGTATCATTTGCCCATAGAGGCAGAGCGTGGTTACAGTTTGAGTTTATCTGTGGCAAATAATGAACAAGCGCTGTTATCCCGCCCTGTTGCATCAGCAGAGCGGAAGTTTATTATCACTCCTATGGAAAATATGTTGAGATTATCTGGTACGGTTGAATATGCAGGGTTACATACTAAAGCAAATAATAAACGTGCAGATATGCTCTTAAAAAATGCAGAGTTTGTGTTAAATAAACTACCAGAGCAAACCTACAGCATGGGTGAAAGCTGTGCTAATAAAATTAATGGCGAACGATGGATGGGCTGTAGACCTTCATTACCCGATTCTTTACCTGTTATTTGCCAAGCACCACAACACAAAAATATCTTCTTCGCTTTGGGGCATCAACATTTAGGATTGACGCAAGGGGCTATTACAGGAAAATTAATCGGGCAACTGGTGAGCGGGCAAGAAACGGATATTGATGTAACGCCATTTTGTATTAGTCGCTTTAATTAGTGTTCTTGAATTTACAATAAGTTAAAATAATAAGTTACTATAGCCACTAACAAAAAGGTAACGTGCAGGCGGCTATTTTGTAGTAAAAAATTTAATATCATCAATTGATATTTGTATTAAGCTTCTAATCCAAAAGGGTCATCAACTGAGTGTGAAGGTTGGGTAAACCATATAGGGCCTTGCTTACCCATATAAAAATGATCTTCTAAACGAATGCCAAATTTTCCAGGGATAACTAACATAGGCTCATTACTAAATACCATGCCAGTTGCTAATGGTGTTTTAGTACCACGCACTAAATAAGGCCATTCATGAATATCTAATCCACAACCATGACCTGTTCTGTGAGGTAACCCTGGAAGATCATAATCTGAACCATAACCGTTGGCTGCAATAACCGCACGTGCGCCATCATCAACATTACCGCAAGGTTGATTCAGCTTAGCTGCAGCAAAGCCAGCAGCTTGTGCGTCTTTTTCAACTTGCCATGCAATGCGTTGTTCATCAGTTGCTTCACCATAAGCGTAAGTACGGGTGATGTCAGAATTATAACCTTGTAGCAAACAGCCAGTATCAATTAATACCCAGTCGTTATCTTGTAATATTTGTGGGTTTTTAACACCGTGGGGAAATGATGTAGCCAACCCAAATAAAACAATACAAAATGAAGATCCAGGTGCACCAACACGTTTATGCGCTTCATTAATGAAATTGGTTACTTCAATCGTGCTAATACCAGGACGTAAAATGCGAGCAGCGGCTTTATGCACTTCTATCGTCATATCTTTTGCTCTTTGCATTAAAGCAATTTCAGTGTTTGACTTAATTTGGCGGCAAGAAGCAGTAATTTCTGCTCCATTACTAAACTCAAATTGTGGTGCTGCCTTACGTAAGCCATCAAAAACAAAAAAAGCAGCTGATTCATCAATGGCTACTTTGCCTTGAGAAAGCCCCATTTTAATTAAAATTTTTGCGAATAATTCATAGGGACTTTCATCTTCATGCCAGCCATTATAATTGCCTTGAATCAGCATGTTGTCTTGCAGTGAGCCTTCTTCAAAATGTGGGGCAATAAACTCTAAATTACCTTCAACAGGTAGAATAGCTCCCACCATGCGTTCAGATTTATACCATTTTAAACCAGAAAAATAATGTAAATTAGTGCCAGCATCTAAGTATAAAGCACATACACCTTGTGCTCGCATAAGGTGCTGTGCTTTTTTAATGCGAGTCTGAAATTCGGCCTCGCTAATCGCGATTACATCCGCAGTCATATCAGATAATTTATTAAGCTCTATTTCAATAGTAGAGCCACCAACACCAATAGTCATAGTTACATCTTTAATTGTATACAATATATGATCCAATCATAGCAAAGCTTATTAATGATGTAAAATTACTGTTTTGTGGTATAACAAAGAAGAAGGTTGTTGTTAAAACTGGGTAGTTTACTCGATATAAAGAATGTAAAGAAAAATAGTGGTTATAACGATTGTTGTCCGCTAAAAAAGTACATAATATTAGGGTAATTTTAGCGTTTAGAATTATTTTACAGGAGCGTTAAATTGAGTAACGAGCTGTGAATCATGAAGCGCTAGTTTAACGCTATATTTTTCAGCATTGTATTTTCACGACGGCCTTGCTCGTTACTCGTATTTTCTTTTATATATGAATATTCTCATCACTAAACTTAATTTCTACGCCTTCAATATCTGCTACTTCAACTAAACTTTGAATGTAAGCTTGTATTGCAAGGTGCGAGGCACTGTTAATTAAATAACCGCGTACTTTGTCGTGAACCATAGCATAATCTAACTGCTTACCTTCAATTTTACGGTTAATGTTTACTACATGGAAACCGTAGCGAGATTCTATCGCTTTATCACTTAAACCTTCAGGTAATGGCATTAATTGGCGTTCAAATTCAGGCACGGTTTGGCCTTTACTTAATTGGCCTAAGTTACCACCACTTTCTTTTGAAGGGCAAGCTGAATATTCTTTAGCAAGTGCAGCAAAACTTGAAGGTTCACCATTGTTAATCTCTTGCTGTAATTGCGAAATGATCACTGCTGAGTTGTTTTTTGCAGCATCACGGCCTTCTATGTCATCTTTAGCCGCGGCGAGTAAGATATGATCTACTTCCATTAATGGCATGGTCATAAATTTTTCTTTGTTGCTTTCAAAATAACGCTGACAAATTTCTTCATTGGGCGCATCATAGCTAATATTTTGTTCTACTAGCTTTTGCATGGCTTCTTCATCATTCTCTAATGCTATACCTTGTTTTTTTGCTTCATCAATAAGTAATTGACGAATTACTAAGGCTTGACCCGCTTGTTGTACAACCACGTTAAAGTTTTTATTCGGATGATATTGCAATTCGTTGGCTAAATCTTTTTCGTTAATGGCTACACCGTTAACGGTAATTACCGGTAAAGCTTCTTTTGATGGAGTTGTTGGTTCGTTTGTGCCGCATGAACTGCTCATAATTCTTCTCTTTCTTTTAAATAGATCAATTTTCAGCCTAGCGACTGATAAAATATGCTTGTTAAATAAATATGGGTAAAAACTTTAATTTAAAGGTCTTAGCTATAGTTATTATTTTATTTTAAAAGGGCGACTTTTATAAAATAAAAATCGCCCTTTGTAATAATGCTAGATATGGATTAGGGAAAAGGCAGTTAGTTCAAATGCAAGGTAACAGCACGGAGTTGACGGTAGTCAATGAGTACTATTTAATGCAGCAGTTGGGCTAAATGACAATCTCCTAAGTTTTATCTTTGGCGAACTAGTTGATAATTACGAGCAAAGTATTTCACTGGTACGCTGATCACATGGACTAAACGTGTGAATGGGAATACCAATAACATAGTTAAACCTACAAAGATGTGCATTTTGTAGATAACACCAACAGTTGTCATTGCTTCTGCTGCGGCAACACCTTGTAAAGTAACAATACTTTGCGCCCAGTCACCTAATAACACCATAACTGAACCGTCTAAGTGACTCATTGAAGCAAAGATAGTCATTAAACCGAGTAATAATTGCACAAGCAATAATACTAAGATAAAGATATCAGAGGTCTTCGACACTGCACGAACACGTGGGTTAGTTAAACGACGTTTAAGTAACATTACTAAGCCGATTAAACATATCACACCAAAGAAACCACCACTTACCATTGCTAATAATTGCTTGTTAGCTGTTGAAATAAAAGCATGGTAGATAGCATGAGGCGTTAATAACCCAACAAAATGGCCACAAAGTACAAAAATAATACCAATGTGGAATAGGTTACTCGCTAGGCGAAAACCCTTTTGATCTAATAGTTGGCTAGAGTCGGCTTTCCAAGAGTACGGTTCGCGGTCATATCTGATCCAAGAACCAATGAAAAGCACGGCGATAGCAATGTAGGGATAAATCCCAAAGAGTAAAAAATTTAAATTTGACATAATATTTCTTCCTTACAGTCCTTGCACTTGTGCAGCATCTGCGTCGTGCCATTTAATCGGTACTTGGTGAACAGTATTTGGATCAAGTGAATGTTGAGATTGTTGTACGCCTGATGATGATGGGCATTCGCCTACCATTGGATCATCAAAACGGATTTCTTTGTCTTCCCATTCTTTATCGATAGCTTCGACCGTATCGTCTCTTTCTTCTGCTTTCACTGCTTCGCTAATTTCAGCTCTTGCTTCGAGGTCAACCTCTTGGCCTGAAATTTCAATTAGTGAATCAAAAAGAACAGAGTAATAACATTCTCTATCTATCAAACGTTCCGATAACATGGTCATTAAGTGACAAATATCGCCAAGCCATTCTTCAATAAACTCAGGTGGTTGCTCACTTAAAAATTCCAAATATAACGGAATGTAATCTGGCAATTGCGATGAATTAACTTCAAAACCATTCGTTTTATAAACATTCATTAAATCTACCATCGCTTGACCACGATCACGAGACTCGCCGTGTACGTGTTCGAACAATAATAAAGATAATGCACGACCACGATCAAATAATAAATCGTAGCTTTCTTGTGCATCAAAAATGTCTCTAGTTGTTAGTTGCTCAATAAAATCAAGCAACTGACTACGGTTTTGATTAGTCAATTCTTCGGTTTGTTCAACAATAGCTTTTAACTCATCTTTGGCGGCAAACATCTCTGCTGTTGGATAATCAAGCAAATGTGAAATAACTTTAAGAATTAACATACTTTACTCCTAAACATAAGGCCCCTAACCAACATTAACGGTTTTAATAACGTCACGTTTAGCAACTTTTTTGCCACCAAACATGTTAACGCCATTTTGACCATCGCTACAGCCGTTACCGAAAGTGAAACCACAACCAGATTTTTCGCCGTAAGCTTCTGGTACGTTCATTTCACGCTTACCTGAAGGAATCACAAATCTGTCTTCGTAGTTAGCAATAGCTAAGTAACGATACATTTCATCTGCTTGCTTCTTAGATAAACCAGCATCTGCTAATACTTGTAAATCTTCAACACCTTCTACATTCTCTGCACGCTTATAAGCACGCATGGCAAGTAGGCGTTCAAGTGCACGAGCTACAGGCTCTTCATCACCAGCCGTTAATAAGTTAGCTAAGTATTTCAAAGGAATACGAAGGCTACGAATATCAGGAATAACACCCGCTTTACCAATAGTTGCTAAGGTGCCAGCATCAACCGCGCTTTGAATCGGGCTAAGTGAAGGTACATACCAAACCATAGGTAAGGTGCGGTATTCAGGATGTAATGGCAATGCCAATTTCCAATCAATCGCTAACTTATATACGGGTGATTTTTGTGCAGACTCAATAACTGAATCAGCAATACCATCTTTACGTGCTTGCGCAATAATCGCTGGATCGTTTGGATCTAAGAATACTTCAAGTTGCTTCTCATAAAGATCAGTTTCAGATGGCGTTGAAGCCACTTCTTTGATCCTGTCTGCATCATAAAGAATAACGCCCAAGTAACGGATACGACCAACACACGTTTCAGAACAAACGGTTGGCATACCAGCTTCAATACGTGGGTAACAGAAAATACATTTTTCTGATTTACCTGATTTCCAGTTGTAGTATATTTTCTTATACGGACAACCCGAAATACACATTCTCCAACCACGACATTTCTCTTGGTCAATTAGAACAATACCATCTTCTTCACGCTTATAAATAGCGCCAGACGGACAAGAAGCCACACAAGCAGGGTTCAAACAATGTTCACATAAACGCGGTAAATACATCATAAATGTATTTTCGAATTCACCGTACATTTGCTTTTGCATGTTGTCGAAGTTTTTGTCTTTAGCACGTTTTTCAAACTCAGTACCAAGAATTTCTTCCCAGTTTGGACCCCATTCGATTTTTTCCATACGCTTACCAGAAATAACAGAGCGCGGACGAGCCGTTGGCTGATGTTTTACTTCTGGAGAAGTATGTAAATGTTGGTAATCAAAATCAAACGGTTCATAGTAATCGTCGATTTCTGGCATATTTGGGTTAGCAAAAATGTTTGCTAACACACGATATTTACCACCAATTTTAGGTTCGATATTACCGTCAGACTTACGAATCCAACCGCCGTTCCATTTATTTTGGTCTTCCCAATCTTTCGGGTAACCAATGCCAGGCTTAGTTTCAACATTGTTAAACCAAGCGTATTCAACGCCTTCACGTGACGTCCATACGTTTTTACATGTAATTGAACAAGTATGACACCCGATACACTTATCAAGGTTAAGTACCATACCTATTTGAGAACGAATTTTCATAGGTTACTCCTTAAGCTTCATCTGGGTTAGTTGGTAATGAACGTGGTAGTTGTTCAGTATTCGATGCTTCAAAACCGTCATCATCTAACCAATCAACTTTGTCCATCTTACGCACAACAACCATTTCATCACGATTACAACCAACAGTACCGTAGTAGTTGAAGCCCCAAGCTTGTTGTGCATAACCACCAATCATATGTGTTGGTTTCATAATGACACGAGTAACTGAGTTATGATGACCACCACGTGTACCAGTCATTTCTGAGCCAGGTACATTAACGATACGCTCTTGAGCGTGATACATCATGGTCATGCCTTTCATAACACGTTGTGAAACAACAACACGACAAGCAATGGCACCGTTAGCATTGAATACTTCAACCCAATCGTTATCTTCAAGGCCAGCATCAGCAGCATCGATTTCACTCATCCAAATAATTGGGCCACCACGAGATAGGGTAAGCATCAATAAGTTGTCAGAGTAAGTTGAGTGAATACCCCATTTTTGATGTGGCGTTATCCAGTTCAATACGATTTCTTTATTACCATTTGGCTTCGAGTTTTTAACAGCCTCTGTTGTTTTAGTATCAACAGGTGGGCGGTAAGACATTAATTGCTCACCAAACGCTTGCATCCATTTGTGATCTTGATAGAACTGTTGACGACCTGTAATAGTTCTCCATGGTACAAGCTCGTGAACGTTAGTGTAACCAGCAGTATAACTAACATGCTCATCTTCTAAGCCAGACCATGTTGGAGAAGAGATAATCTTACGTGGCTGTGCTTGAATATCACGAAAGCGAATTTTTTCTTCTTGTTTAGGTTTAGCCAAATGCGTGTGATCAATACCTGTAAACTCACTTAATGCGGCCCATGCTTTAACGGCTACGTTACCGTTGGTTTCTGGCGCAAAAGTTAGTACAGTTTCGGCAGCGTCAATTGCTGTTTCAATTATTGGACGGCCTTCACTAATACCTTCATCAGTATTTTTATGATTTAACTGCCCTAGTAACTCTATTTCATCATCTGTATTCCAATTAATACCCTTGCCGCCATTACCTAATTTATCAAGTAGTGGCCCTAAAGAGGTGAACTTCTTGTAGGTGTTAGGGTAATCACGCTTAACTTCAACCATGTTAGGTGCTGTAGCGCCAGGAATTAGGTCACATTCGCCTTTTTTCCAGTCTTTAACATCAAACGGTTGTGCTAATTCACCAGGAGTATCGTGCAACATAGGAATAGTTACAAAATCAGTTTCTTCACCTAAGTGACCAACACAGACTTCAGAGAATTTTTTCGCAATACCTTTGTAGATTTCCCAATCTGATTTCGCTTCCCACGCCGGATCAACGGCTGTTGATAATGGGTGAATAAACGGATGCATATCAGAGGTGTTTAAATCATCTTTTTCATACCAACAAGCGGTAGGCAAGATAATATCCGAGTACATACACGTAGATGACATACGGAAATCTAACGTTGTTACTAGATCTAATTTACCCGTAGCACCTTTATCAACCCACTCAGCTTCTTCAGGTTTTATGTTGCCAGTTGCGCCGTTATCTTCGTTCAATACACCTGTTCTTTCAGCACCTAAAAGATACTTAAGCATATATTCATGGCCTTTACCTGAAGAACCAAGTAAGTTTGAACGCCAAATAAACATGTTACGAGGGAAGTTTTCTGGTGCATCCGGTGCTTCACAAGCAAATTTCAAATTACCTGATTTTAGCTCTTGAACTGCAAAGTCTTTTGTTTCCATGCCCGCTTCTTTCGCATCTTTAGTTAACTGTAACGGATTACGATTAATTTGCGGTGCAGAAGGTAACCAACCCATACGTTCAGCTCTGATATTGTAATCAAGCTGATGCTCGTCAAAATCTTCTTTCTTAGCTAAAGGAGACAATACTTCATGCATACTTACTTTTTCATGACGCCACTGCGAAGAATGGTTGTAAAAGAAAGAAGTACCATTCATTTGGCGTGGTGGACGAGACCAGTCCAAACCAAATGCTAATGGTAACCAGCCTGTTTGTGGGCGTAGCTTTTCTTGACCAACATAATGTGACCAACCGCCACCTGACTGACCAACACAACCACACATCATAACCATGTTAATAAGACCACGATAGTTCATGTCCATGTGATACCAATGGTTCATTGCTGCACCAACGATGATCATTGACTTACCACGAGTTTTATCAGCCGTATCAGCAAATTCACGTGCTACTTTAATAACTTTTGAACGAGGAAGACCTGTGATCTTTTCTTGCCATGCTGGAGTACCTGGAATGTCTTGATCATAACTAGAAGCAACGTTACCGCCACCTAAGCCACGGTCAATACCATAATTAGCCATCATTAAATCATAAACAGTTGCAACTAAGTATTCTTTACCGTCGGCACCAACAATGGTTTTACTTGGTACATTACGTACTTGAATTTCTTCCTGATCACAACCTGACCATGCGCTGTTGGTGTTGTTAGCTGCAAAATTAGGGAAAGCAACTGGCGTCACTTGCGGAGAGTCATCGTCATCAATTTGAGACAATCTCAGTTTAGTTTCAGCGCCTGATTTACCTTCGCGCTCTTGAATGTTCCATTTACCTTTTTCGCCCCAACGGTAACCGATAGATCCAGTTGGAGAAACTAATTCATTTGAGTTTTCATCAAAAGCGATAGTTTTCCAGTCAGGATTATTTTCTTGACCTAAATCTCCGGCTAAATCTGAAGCGCGTAAGAAACGTGTTGATACAAATGCCGAGCCTTCAGTAACAGAAAGGTCGTCATGCTTATCTAACACCACTAACATTGGAAAATCAGTATATTGACGAACATAACTAGTGAAATATTCACTTGGATTTTCTAGATGAAATTCTTTTAAAATTACATGACCAAAAGCCATACCTAATGCAGCATCAGTACCCTGCTTAGGATTTAACCATTCATCAGTAAGTTTTGAAACTTCTGCATAATCGGGTGTAATTGATACTGTTTTAGCACCTTTATAACGAACTTCAGTAAAGAAATGCGCATCAGGTGTACGTGTTTGAGGAATATTAGAACCCCAAGCAATGATGTAGTTTGAGTTATACCAGTCAGCAGATTCAGGCACATCTGTTTGTTCACCCCAAACCATTGGAGATGCTGGCGGTAAGTCACAATACCAATCGTAGAAGCTTAAACATACACCACCGATTAGTGATAAATAACGAGAACCAGCAGCATATGAAATCATTGACATGGCTGGAATTGGTGAGAAACCAATAACACGGTCAGGGCCGTAAGTTTTAGTCGTATAAACGTTAGCTGCAGCAATAATTTCGTTTACTTCTTCCCATGAAGAGCGAACAAAACCACCTAAGCCACGTTTTGATTTGTACGATTCAGCTTTTGCTTTATCTTCAACAATTGAACCCCATGCATCCACAGGATCTTGTGTTGTACGAGCAGCACGCCATAGTTTTAATAAAGGCTTACGTACTTTAGGATATTTTAAACGGTTAGCACTATATAGGTACCAAGAGTAACTTGCGCCACGGGGACAGCCGCGCGGCTCATGGTTAGGTAAATCTGGGCGAGTACGAGGGTAATCAGTTTGCTGAGTTTCCCATGTCACTAAACCATTTTTTACATAAATTTTCCAAGAACAAGAACCTGTACAGTTTACCCCGTGGGTAGATCGTACAATTTTGTCGTGCTGCCAGCGTTGACGATAGCTGTTTTCCCATTCACGATTTTCATTGGTTGTATCACCATGACCATCGCTGAACTCGCCTGTTTTCTTTTTAAGAAATTGTAGGCGATCAAGAAAGTTACTCATCTTTTTTCTCCGTTGAAGTGATATCAGTAAGTTTTAAAACATGCTCTCTTACTAATAAAACCGGTTATAAAAATTTTAATTAACTAATAGGTAGTTGTATTCATATTTTTAAAAAATTATCGCATCATGCATTGATGATGCAAAAAAGAGAGTTGATTTAGTTCAACTCCCTTTAAATCACCTTAAAATTGTTATGATTTTTTAAGGATTATGATATTCCGCACTTTTACGTAAGTAATAAAAACGGTTAAGTACAATACAAACTGCGTAGAATACAGCGAAACCATATAAAGCATTTTCAGGTGTAGTTAGTTTGATTTGCTCACCTAATACTTTAGGAATAATAAACGCACCGTAAGCTGCTACTGCTGAAGTCCAACCTAATACTGGACCTGCTTGCTCTTTATCAAATACCATTGAAATAGTACGGAACGTTGAGCCGTTACCAATACCTGTGGCAGCAAATAAAATTAAGAATAATACTAAAAATGGAACAAAATAGTCTTGAGGTGTTTCAGAAGCATAAGCTAGCTTCATGTAGTGAGCGACACCTACAGCACTTGCAACCATAACTATTGCACAAATTTCAGTAACACGTGCACCACCAACTTTATCAGAGATCCAACCACCTACTGGGCGAATAAGAGCACCAATGAATGGCCCCATCCAAGCATACATTAGTGCACTTGGGCCAGCAGCGTTAGCAATGTCGTGATTCATTACGCCATCAACCATAATGTGTTGATAACCAAAAATAACTTTAATAGATAATCCAAAACCCGCAGCAAAACCAATGAAAGAACCAAATGTCATGGTATAAATAATACTCATTACCCAAGTATGCTTGTTGTCAAAAATTTTATATTGACGGTTTAAGTTTTCTTTAATTTGACCAGGAAGAAGCTTAAGTAAAAATACGGTCATTGCAATAACGATAGGCAATACAATCCACTTGCTAACACCAAAACCTGAACCACCCACTTTTTCAGGAAGCATTAACCAAAGCCCGAAAATAGCAGAAACAAAGCCAATCGCTAACATACCAGAAACAATTGAAAATGAACCAATAGGGCTTGGTAAATCAGGAGTTACATGTGAAGCTTTAATATTATTCATGCCCATCCAACCAACAATGGCTAATGGAATTAAGAATAATAACCAGATATAACCAGCGTTATGAATCCAAGCATCAGAACCAGCAGGAATTTTACCAATCAGTGTACCAGAAGTAGTTACAAGCTCCATTGGCTCGCCACCGAACAAACCAAAAGTCATTGCTAATGGCACAAGAATTTGCATAGTAGTAACACCAAAGTTACCTAAACCAGCGTTTAAGCCTAATGCTAAACCTTGTTGTTTTTTCGGAAAGAAGAAAGAGATATTTGACATTGAAGAAGCGAAGTTACCACCACCAAAACCAGATAAAAGTGCCAATACTTGGAAAACCCAAAGAGGTGTATTCTTATCTTGTAAAGCAATACCAGCGCCAATGGCAGGTATCATTAACAATGCAGTTGTAAAAACGATAGTATTTCTACCACCAGCTAAGCGGATAAAGAAGCTACTGGGAATACGTAACGTTGCTCCCGTTAAGCCTGCAACTGCCATTAAAGTAAATAATTCTGATTTAGCAAATGGAAAACCTAAGTTTAACATTTGAATGGTAATGATCCCCCAGTATAACCATACCGCGAAACCACATAATAAGCTTGGGATAGAAATCCAAAGGTTGCGGTTAGCAATCTTTTTACCTTCGCTTTCCCAAAACTTGGGATCTTCTACATCCCATTTTTGAATATCTGACATTGTCTACTCCAATTGATCAGTAATTTAAATTTTTGTTTCAATTATATTATTTGAAACGTTTTTTATGTTGCGTTTGTTTTTTAAGGGTGTTCTATTTTTCTGACCTTAAAATAACAAGCAGCGAAACAGGTATAGTTGATCTGGATCAAGCGC
>JADGDH010000002.1:0-12413 GCA_016745015.1 Colwellia sp. | reverse complement strand
CATTTGTTTCAAGGTAAGCAATTACGTGATGAGAAAAATACAGAGATAGGTAAGCAACATCGTGAAATATTAGCGCTGTGGCAGCAAGTTAATGGTCAGAGTATAGCTGTTAAATATTTGACAACTAATCAGTTAATTGTATTAGTACAGTCCTATGATCGTTTTGTGAATAAATTAGATGAGCTTGTTAATTTATTACAGCTAGAATCAGAGAAAAAGTTAAGTTTCTTACGCTTAATTCAGGGGATCACTCTGTTGCTTGTAATTGCTGTTGCTGGTTTTGTACTGATTAAGTTAAATAGAACGCTCATTGTACCATTAAAGCAGTTGGTAAATGTTGCTGAGCAGGCAGGTAAAGGCAACTTTGAACTTAAGGCCAGCTACGATAAAAATGATGAATTAGGGGTTTTAGCACACACCATTAACCAAATGTCTGATGAGTTGAAACTTACTTATCAAGAATTTGAACAGCGTGTTGATAATAAAACTCAACAATTAAGTCGTACCAATAAATCGTTAGATATTTTATATCGAGCGGCACGTAATCTGGCGGGTTATACCTTGTCAGAACAAGATAGTGCGAGTTATCAAATAGATCATCAAATCATAGACGAATTAGTGCAAGTGTTGGGTTTTGGAAAAATTAAAATAGAAGTTAATGATAGCAAGCAAAATAATTTAATTATTGATGTTTATGTTAATAATATTATTGATAACATTTGTTTTAATTATCATAAAGTCCCCTTAGAAAAGCAAAACAGTCTTTTTGGTTATTTAGTTTGGGAGTTACCTAAAGGTAAAAAAGTGCATGACTGGCAGCAACAAATATTACAAACTATGGCTGATATTATTGCCACAGCTATTGAACTTGATCAAAAACGAAGTAGTGAAAATCGTTTAGTTATTGTTGAAGAGCGAGCTGTTATTGCCCGTGAACTTCATGATTCACTCGCTCAATCATTATCTTATTTGAAAGTGCAAATGAGTTTGCTAACTCGTAAAATGCAAAAAAATCTACCACAAGCACAGGTGGAAGAAACCATAGAAGATATAAAAGAAGGTTTAAATAGTGCTTATTTGCAACTTAGGGAATTGTTAACCACATTCAGGTTAAAGCTTGATGATCCAGCGATTAAAAATTCTTTGCAAAGTACCATCACAGAATTTAGTGCTAAGTGCCAGCATAGTATTGAATTTAATTATCAGCTTCCGCAAAATTATTTAAGCGCCAATCAAGAAATTCATTTATTACAAATAGTACGCGAAGCATTATCTAATATACATCGTCATGCTAGTGCAACTAAAGCTGGCGTATCCATAATGCTTGCTGATAATAAAGTTAAAGTGCAAGTATGGGATAATGGTACAGGTCTTTCTGATAATATCGGTGAACAAGGGCACTTTGGCATAGGGATAATGCAAGAGCGAGCCAAGTCATTAAACACCTCTCTTTATGTAAATAATAGAGTAGAGCAAGGTACATTAGTTAGTTTTGAATTTAGCCATTAAAGTAGCGAGACCCTAGCGGCTAGTTACGAATAAAGAAGAAAAAGATGAAGAATGCAAATATTTTATTAGTTGATGATCATCCTATGCTACGTAAAGGTGTCGCCCAACTTATTTCATTAGAAGACAACCTCAATGTAATAGGGGAAGTCAGTTCAGGCAATGAAGCCATTACATTTGCCATTGAATATGCGCCAGATTTAATCTTACTTGATCTTAATATGAAAGGCTTAAGTGGTATTGAAACCTTAAGCGCACTAAAACGTGCTAATACTTGTGCTAAAGTAGTTGTTTTTAGTGTTTCAGATAGCGAATCAGATGTATTACAGGCGTTAAAATTTAATGCAGATGGTTATTTACTAAAAGATAGTGAACCAGAAGAGTTGATTGATAAAATTAACCAAGCCCTTGAAGGTGAGTTTGTTATTAGTAACCCTTTGGCGCAAATTTTAGCCAAGTCGCTTAGACCACAAAGCAAAGTTAATGTTTTTGATAGCTTAACTCAAAGAGAGCTTGAAAACCTCAAATTGATTGCAAGCGGTAAAAGCAACAAAGAAATTGCCCGCAAGTTAGGTATAACTGAAGCAACAGTTAAAGTGCACAATAAAAACTTATTTAAAAAACTTGGTCTAAAAAGTCGCGTAGAAGCGGCTATGTGGGCAGTAGAGCATAAAATAAGTTTATAAAATGATGGGAGTGCTTAATCCAAAAAATAAGTTGAATAATATGTAATGTAGTTGCCCCAAACTAGG
This sequence comes from Colwellia sp., assembly GCA_016745015.1. Classification (GTDB taxonomy): domain Bacteria; phylum Pseudomonadota; class Gammaproteobacteria; order Enterobacterales; family Alteromonadaceae; genus Colwellia. Next base: position 10,155 of record JADGDH010000002.1, on the reverse strand, counting down.
TTTTACACCTTTATTTATTAGGTTGTAATTTAACCCGATGGCCGCAAAACAGAAGCCGACACTCGACAGGAATTATTTGGGATTAAAGGAAATAATTAGACTCAAGTAGCGCAAGTTGTTAAGTGGCAATTGTCTGAAGTATTTGTTCACATGGCATAACCAAGGATTAAGTATCAATGGTATTATTTTGTGGTGTAAATCATTAGGTATCGAATATTTTATAACCATCAAAAACAAAAAAACATCAATCATTACAATTGATGTTTTCTAGAGTAGAAAGATTCAAATTATAAAGCTTATTTCTTAAATCTTCTTGATGCTAACCCTATAATGCCTAATGCAAAAATGGCGAGGGTAGAAGGTTCTGGTACCGAAGTTTTAGCTTGGGTTGCATATGTCACTTTATCAAATAAGCCATATTGAGTTGACTTTGTATAATCTATAACATTAAAACCTTGAGAGTCAGTTGAGGCTATACCAAAGAAGCCACCCGTAGATGTTTGTTGACTTTGGTATCCATTCAATGACACTGATGTACTACCGTTATAAGAACCAAAATCAAAACCAAACGCAAAAATGTTAGATTCAAAGGAGAATGAACCATTATTATAGGTCCAAATGTAATTATCATCGTAACTCATGCCTTGTGATAACTGATCACCACAACCACCAGTGACACAGCCGTAGTCAGACATATTCCAACTATAGCCAGAACGAACACCTCCAGTATTAAATGATTGACTTACATCTAACATCTCATCAAGAACTGAATTAGTAATATACGCCTCATAGCTAGCTCTATCTGTAAATGTTATTATTCCAGCATTTGCCAAACTACTCATAGATAAAACTAAACCAACCAAAGATGCTTTTAACATTTTTATATTCATCGTATTTTCCTTTTTATTCCTTCCATTGATTTTGGAAGGTAATAGTTATAATAGTAATTCATTAATACTTTTAGTTTAATACACAAATCATACCAAGAATTAAATTTTGAATGATTTCAATCTGATGAAGGATAAAGTTGTTCGTGTAAAATCAGAATGTAAAAAAACCTGACACAAGTTAGCTCATCAATCAGCTGGCTTTATTAAGTTATTTAAGGATTCTTAATTTATATGAGCTTGAGTAATAAGCGATAGAAGATCACTTGATTTACAAGTTTAGTGAAACTCTGAAACTTAGAATCATTAAATCTAGTCTAGCTAATACAAAATAATAAGTATTAATCCTGCTCTAAAAAGTTATTATCGATCGCTTCCTTTAATGACTTTTGTTGTCGTTCTGCTTGCAAGGCCAAGTACATTGCCATCATGCATAAGGCTAATACCCCATAAAGCAGCATGAAGCAGGCACTGTAAACACCAATGGTATCAACTGCAAAACCAAACATTACGGGTAAAGTGCAACCGCCTAATGCGCCAACAGCAGCAATAACACCGCCAACACTGCCCATATGGTTTGGATAATAATCATAAACAATTTTGTAAACACTGGCTCGACCAACACCTTGAGCAATGCCAATAACAAAAATTAGAAAAGTAAATAACCAAACATTCACTTCGAAGGAAATTTCTACATCCTTAGACACGCCATGAATAATCATGGTACTTGGTGGGTAACTTAAGAAGAATAAGCACACCATACATATCCAAAAAGCGCTCCAGTTTACCGCACGAGCACCAAATCTATCGGCAAACCAACCACCAACAGCACGCACCATACTTGAACTTGCGACAAAAAGTAGTGTTAAGGCTAATGCTTGTTTTAGTGATAGTTTATAGGCTTCCATGTAATACTGAGGTAACCATAAAATGAGTGCTAAGAAAGAGCCAAAAACAAAGTAGTAATACAAACCAAAGCGCCATACCTTTATATCTTTTAGTTGTGCTAAGTGAAAAGCAAAGTCGCCATTTTTCTTTTCTTGGTAATACTTACTAATTTCTGGGGCAAATAACCTAAAAACTATCGCCATGCCTAACATGCCAACGCCATAAATTGGCCCAATATCTTTCCACCCATAAGCGTCTACTATAAAAGGTACTAAAACTAACGTTATTGCGGCACCAGCATTACCTGCGCCAAATACTCCTAAAGCAAAACCTTGCTGCTTAGTGTCAAACCAGTCAGTGACATAGCGAATACCGATGGTAAATGAAACACCACTTAAGCCTAAAACAAATCCTAATAAAATATACTCAGAAAAAGTTTCAACGTAAGGCAAGTAAAATAGCGGAGGTACAGCGAGTAACATTTGCCAAAAAAATAGATTTCGGCAAGACACTCTTTCAGCTAAAAAACCAACAGGTACACGGAAAATAGCGCCAGTAAATATAGGGGCAGCAAGTAATAAGCCAAACTCTGTTGAAGTTAAATTTAAGCTAGATTTTAATTCTATGCCAATAATTGAATATAGAGTCCACACAGAAAAACAAGCAGCAAATGCCAATGTTGCTAGAGATAATGCCCTGTATGAATGCTTTTGTTGGATTTCCATAAATTATCTTATTTGTTATTAACTTGAGTGTTTTATTATTTTTCTTTAATCTTGTGTAGATTAAAACAAATTTTATCAAAAAAATCTTTGTTTTAGTGAGCACTAGCTCAAATAAATTAAGTTTGTTGACTTAAGTCAATAAAGAAAAAATGGCAAAGGCGCAAAATAGTGTCAACTATTTAAAATAATAATTTTAATTTAACGCAAGTAAGCGCATCACTATTTTTAAAGAGTTAGCTTTTTAATAATACGGCGCAGGAGTAAGTATAATGTCACATGAGGGAAAAATGAATCTGTTAAATTTGGCAGATCCTAAAATTAAGATGCTACACATTACGTGGTTTGCGTTTTTCTTAACATTTGTAGTTTGGTTTTCACATGCACCTTTATTGGTATTTATCAAAGAAGCATTTGATTTATCAAGTGCGCAAGTTAAAGCATTAATGATTTTAAACGTAGCACTAACAATACCTGCACGTATCGTTATTGGTATTTTGGTTGATAAATTTGGCCCGCGGATTATTTATTCAGGGTTATTAATTATTTCATCTTTTATTTGTATTGGCTTTGCCATGGCAGATAGCTTTGAGCAATTAGCGTTATTCAGATTTTTACTTGGCTTTGTTGGCGCAGGTTTTGTTATTGGCATTCGTTTAGTAGGTGAATGGTTCCCAGCAAAACAAGTAGGTATTGCTGAAGGTATTTATGGTGGTTGGGGTAATTTTGGTAGCGCTGCTGGCGCTATGACTTTACCGACAATTGCCTTAATGTTTGGCGGTGATGACGGCTGGCGTTATGCACTGGGTTTAACGGGTATTATTGCAGGTGTTTATGGTGTTATTTTTTATTTTGTAGCGCGTAATACACCAAAAGGCTCAACCTATTTCAAACCTAAAAAATCAGGTGGTTTAGAAGTTACTAGTTGGAAAGATTTCTACTTCTACTTATTCATGAATATTCCTATGTATATTGCCCTTGCAGTATTAGCATGGAAACTATCGCCATCAGGTGTTAAATTATTAACCACAGAAACTATGTACATTATGTGGGTTGCTTTAGTTGTATTATTTTTTATTCAAGTTCAGTCTATTTGGCGTGTAAACAAAGAGAACTTAACTCATGGCGTTGCTGATATTGAAAAATATGATTTTAAACAAGTGGCTATTTTAGATGTATCTTACTTTGTTACTTTTGGTTCTGAATTAGCGGTTGTTTCTATGTTGCCGTTATTTTTCCTAGAAACATTTGAAGGGTTAAGCGCTGTTCAAGCGGGTATGTTGGCTTCTGGCTTTGCTTTTATGAACTTAGTTGCTCGTCCAACGGGTGGTTGGTTTAGTGATAAGTTCGGTCGTCGCAGATCGCTTATGATTCTTGTTGGTGGCTTAGCTATTGGTTATATGGTGCTTAGTCAAATTACAGGCGCTTGGGCAATTCCAGTAGCGGTAATCGCGACTATGTGTTGTTCTTTCTTTGTACAAGCTGGTGAGGGTGCTGTATTTGCCATTGTTCCGCTTGTTAAACGTCGAATGACAGGTCAAATTGCGGGTATGGCAGGTGCTTATGGTAACGTTGGTGCGGTAACTTATTTAACTGTATTGTCGTTTGTTGATTACTCTACCTTCTTTATGGTTATTGCTGCTTCTGCTGCACTTATCTTCTTTGCTACTATGTTCTTAAATGAACCTAAAGGGCATATGGCAGAAGTGAATGCTGATGGGACTGTAGAATTAATCGACGTTGACTAAATTGTTCGTTATATTTGAAACCTCAGCGGCGTTTGTCATTAGTTTTTGTCTCTATCACTTAGCGGACTAAGCTCAAGAGGCAAAAACTTCGACACCTTGCTGATGGTTCCAACTATTTAGAACAATGATTTATTTTAAGTGGTTGGTATAATAATCATACAAAATTAAAAAGAATAAATTATGCCTAAAACCAACAAGTTAGAAGTTGATATTGCCAGCCACTCAATCCAAGGGCTAAAAGATAACAATGAAGATGCCGTTGGTTTTTTTGTACCTGAAGAGTTACCTGTACTTGAAGATAAAGGTATTGTTCTCGCTGTTGCAGATGGTGTCAGTAGTGCCGAAGCAGGTAAAGAGGCAAGTGATACAGCGATTACACGCTTTTTAAGTGATTATTATCAAACCCCTGATACGTGGTCGGTAAAACATTCTGGACAAAAAATACTTTCAAGTATTAACTTAACTTTGTTTAAACGTAGCCATGAATTCGCCAGCGAAGAAAAAGGTTATTTAACTACATTTACAGCCTTAGTTTTAAAATCTCGCATAGCGCATTTTTTTCATGCGGGGGATAGCCGCGCTTATTTGCTTCGTGGTAATGAGTTTAAGCAACTAACACGTGATCATGTTGCTAGTATTGGTTCAGGACGTAGTTTTCTTGCGCGCGCTATGGGCATGGATAATTCTATTCAAATTGATTACAGCCAGTTTACGATAGAAGCTGATGATGTCTTACTGGTTACTTCTGATGGTATTCATGATTTTTTAACAGAAGAAAAAATTATTGAATTAATGTCTGCTGAAAGTTCATGCCAAGAGCGCATAGAAGCGTTAGTGAAAAGCGCTTTTGATAATGGTAGTGATGACAATATTAGTGGCTCATTATGTCAAATTTCTTCATTACCTAATGAAAGTTTGAATGATTACAACTCAAAACTAACCCGTTTACCCTTTCCCCCTCCGCTTGATGAAGGAGTGATCCTTGATGGTTATAAAGTGCTTAAAGAGTTATTTGCTAGTAGTCGTAGTCAGCTATATTTAGTGGAAGATACAGAAACGGGTGAGCAAATGGTAATGAAAACGCCTTCTATAAATTTTGAAGAAGATACGGGCTATATTGACCGCTTTATTCAAGAAGAATGGATAGGAAAACGTATTAACAGTGATTATGTGGTGAAGATAATTAAGCAACAGCGACCGCGTACTTGTTTGTATTATTTAATGGAGCATGTTCAAGGTTTATCATTAGATAAATGGATGGAGAAAAATCACTTCCCTAAGCCGAAAGTTGCTTTTAATCTTGTTGAGCAAATAGCGAAAGGGCTAGCTGCTTTTCATAAAATGGAAACCATTCACCAAGATTTAAAACCTGCTAATATTCTTATTAATGATGAGAACCAAATTAAAGTTGTTGATTTTGGCTCTGTGTTTGTTGCGGGTTTGGCTGAAGTGTTTATTCCGTTAGAGCATGAAGGTGTTTTAGGAACAGCGACTTATTCTGATCCTAAATATTTATTAGGCAAGAATACAGGGGTACAAGGTGATTTATATGCTTTAGCTACCATCACTTATGAGATTTTTTCGGGTAAATTACCGTATGGTGATAAAATTGAAGAGTGCCAAACGGCTTTTGAATATGATCGTTTGCGCTATATTTCGGCAACAGAGGCTAACCCTATTATTCCAATCTGGTTTGATCGCACGCTAGAACGTGGTGTTAGTTTTGATCTTGAGCAGCGTTACGATAATATTCCTGAATTCATTCAAGATTTGAAGAAACCCAATCCAACCTACTTGTTAGATGACCCAAAAGTAACCAAAAATAAATCTCAAGTGCTCTTTTGGCAATTACTCTCTGGTTTTTGGATTTTAATGTTAGTGTTGGTTGTTGCGTTATTTGCGCAAGGATAAATGTGCCCGTAGGTGAGAAGTTGTTCGCGCTAACAGGTATAAATTAATGTACTGTATAACCGTCTTCTATAATTAGCTTTTCCGCTTTATCAATGTCTAACTGCTCAATGGGTGCTGCTAAATAATAAGGTAGCTCAACTGCTTTATCACTTAATTTTAACATTTTACTTTCTATTAACCGTTCAATAACAGACTCAAGGGTATCATCTAAACGCTCTGGCTTTTGTTGATATTGCTGAGCCATATAATCAGTTAATTCTTGCAAAGTATGCTTGCCATCAGCAAGTGATATAACTACGCCAAACCACTCTTCTAATTTTGTGCTTTCGGTTGGGTTGTTAATATCAGCAAGTGCAACAATGCCTGCTTTACGGGTAAATATTACTGTGCGGTAAAAATATTGTGATTTATCCAAAGTGATTCTCAAAAAAGGGGGATTATTGTAAAAAATGATAACACACCTTAATTATGTGAAGGCTGATCTAGATTAAAATCTTATTATAAAAATACGATATAATGTCATACGCATTTATTTTTTTTAAATCTTCATGGTAAAGCCTCTAACCTTACAACAATCGAGAATAACGGCAAAAATTGCTTTTTTTGCTTTATTTCTTTTTGCTCCTTTATTAGATATATTTCGTTTTGATGCTGACTTAGGGCACTTTATAATTTTTGGTCAAGCATGGACCATTAGTATTGAGTCCATATTACATGGCGGTGGTGATAGTTTTGATGCAGCAATTAAAATATTTTCACGGGTGTTACTCCCTGGAATGGCTTTTGTTACCGTAACGGGAGTGCTTATTTGGAAATATGGTCGCATTTATTGTGGTTGGCTATGCCCGCACTTCTCAGTAGTTGAGCTTATTAATGACCTTATGTTGAAAAAGCTTAATCGCGTTACTATATGGGAGGAAGCAAGTAAGCAAAGTAAAGGCTATATTCCTAAGTTTATTGTATTTGTTGCTGCCATTAGTATGGCTTTTGTCTGGGCGGTTGGTTTACTTAGCTATTTGCTTAACCCTACAATGCTATTGAATGATTTGGTTAATTTTAACCTAGGATTTGGATCAAGCATATTTATCACCGTTGCAACTATTGTGTTTACCGCAGATTTTATTTTTGCTCGGCATGTATTTTGTAAATATGGTTGTGCATTAGGGTTATTTCAAAGCTTAATTTGGATGGCTAATAATAAGGCTATGATTATTAAATTTGATCGTGCTCGCGCAAAAGCTTGTAGAGATTGTGAATCATATAATAAACATAAACCCTGTGATCAAGCTTGCCCAATGCGTTTGCCAACACGTAATATGAAGCGAGCAAAATTTACTTGTACTCAATGTGTGCAATGTGTTTCTGCTTGTAATGAGGTACAAAAAGATAACCCTGAAGGTGGTTTACTCTCTTGGGTAAGTGGTGATGAGGCTATTGAAGTTGATAGACCAGCTAGTAAATATATTGCTGAAAAAATAGAAATTAAAGAAGTAAAATAAAAGTTGTGCTTGCTTGCTTAATTTGTATTTATTAATACACTACAGGTGAAATAAAATAAACTTATATATATTTTCTAATTTGTTGAGAGAGAGAGTTTTATGCGTATCATTATGTTTTTCTGTTTATTTATCTTTTCTAGTTATGCTTTATCTAAAGAAGTCGTTGTTGAAATTTATAAAATGAAATTTGTGCCTGAAGAGATAACGATAGAGCAAGGTGATACCGTGGTTTGGAAAAATGTTGAAAAGCGTCAATATCACAGTGTTTGGTTTAAGCAATTACAAAAAGAAGAACCAGATTATTTTTTTCCCGATGAAACCTATCAGCGCAATTTTAATAAAGCAGGGACTTTTCCTTATGAGTGTGGTCCTCATCCTCGTATGAAAGGTAATGTTATTGTGACTAATAAGAGTAACTAATAACAGCAATTAAATTATAAAACACTGAAACATACTGGTAAAATATACCCTTAAAATATATAAGGTTATAACTTGTTTGTGTGTTTATTATTCAAATGGCGTTTTGTTTTTTGATGTGGCGCAATAATCATTAACTTTTCGATACATTTTCTTACAAGTCTTAAAAAACTTGATTTCTATCAAGCTATTCCTTCTATTATTTAAGTTATTATCCCTACGCTTTAATAACTATTAGAAATTACACAACTAACTATTATAAGTTAATTTACGTAACTAACGCATGAATTTTATAATTCATTAAGGAAAACACCATGTCAGAGAGCTTTACTAAAGGCATGGCAAGGAATATTTATTACGGAGGAAGTGTTTTCTTCTTCTTAATATTCTTAGCTTTGACTTTTCATACTGTAAAAGAGATGCCTAAACGGGATCATCGAGAAAATATTACCGAGGCTGTTGCTAATGGTAAACATTTGTGGGAAAAAAATAACTGCATCGGTTGCCACACATTAGTAGGAGAGGGGGCATATTTTGCTCCAGAACTTGGTAATGTTTATAACCGACGTGGTGGTGAAGCTGGTTTCAAACCGTTTTTAAACGGTTGGATGAAAGCACAGCCGTTAAATATTCCTGGCCGTCGTCAAATGCCACAATTTCATTTAACTGATCAAGAAATTGATGATTTAGCTGAGTTTTTAAAGTGGACGTCAGAACTTGATACAAATAATTGGCCACCGAACATAGAGGGGTAACGGATGAATACGTTAAAATATCAATCGCAAGCAGTAGCAAAGCCTTATTTCATCTTTGCTATGATCTTGTTCGTCGGTCAAATACTTTTTGGCTTATTAATGGGTATGCAGTACGTTGTTGGTGATATTGTTGGTGGTTTAATACCATTCAATGTTGCGCGTATGGTGCATACCAACTTACTTATTGTTTGGTTATTATTTGGCTTTATGGGGTCTGCATATTATTTAGTGCCTGATGAAGCTGAAACTGAGCTTTATAGTCCTAAGCTAGCTATGGCGTTATTTTGGATTTTTGCTGCTGCTGGTGTAGCCACTATTTTAGGTTATTTGCTTGTTCCTTATTCAACATTAGCAGATTTAACTTTTAACGAATTATGGCCAACAATGGGGCGTGAGTTCCTTGAACAACCAACTCTTACCAAAATTGGTATTGTGGTTGTTGCTTTAGGCTTCTTGTTCAACCTAGGTATGACAATATTAAAAGGTCGTAAAACAGCCGTTAACATGGTGCTTATGACGGGCTTAATTGGTTTAGCAGTATTCTTCTTATTCGCTTTTTATAACCCAACTAACTTAGCATTAGATAAGTACTTTTGGTGGTTTGTTGTTCATTTATGGGTTGAAGGTGTATGGGAATTAATCATGGGTGCTATTTTGGCTTATGTATTAATCAAAGTTACTGGTGTTGACCGTGAAGTAATAGAAAAATGGTTATATGTGATTATTGCTATGGCGTTAATCTCGGGTATCTTAGGTACAGGCCATCACTTTTACTGGTTAATGGTACCTGAATACTGGCAGTGGGTTGGTTCTATTTTCTCAGCTTTAGAGCCGTTACCTTTCTTTGCTATGGTTTTATATGCTTTTAATATGGTTAACCGTCGTCGTCGTGAACATCCTAACAAAGCAGCTACATTGTGGGCGTTAGGTACAGCTGTAATGGCTTTCTTAGGTGCAGGTGTTTGGGGATTCTTACATACACTTTCTTTTGTAAACTATTATACTCATGGTACGCAAATTACCGCTGCTCATGGTCACATGGCTTTCTATGGTGCTTACGCCATGATAGTAATGACGATTATGTCTTATGCAATGCCTAAACTTCGCGGTATTGGTGAAGCAAATTGTAATAAAGCGCAAGTTGTTGAAATGTGGGGCTTCTGGTTAATGACTGTTGCTATGGTATTTATCACGTTATTCTTAACGGGTGCTGGTATCTTACAAGTGTGGTTACAACGTATGCCTGAATCTGGTGAAGCGTTAAGCTTTATGGCAACACAAGACAAGTTAGCAATTTTCTACTGGTTACGTGAAATTGCTGGTGTAAT
>JADGDH010000047.1 GCA_016745015.1 Colwellia sp. | reverse complement strand
TAATACAATTAAAAGGTGTTGTTTATACGTAAGTTTTTATTTAATAGCTTTTGTGTAAAAGGAATTTTTAAATAAAAGCCGCGCGGTAACGTCATAAAAGGTTTTCCATTTTTATCAAAAGCCTGAGTTTTTGCTTTAGCGTTCGCAGCTTTGGGCCTAAGTTGTAAAACTTGTCCGTGCTTGCCATGAATTTTTTCAACTTCACCTAATACAATCATATCAGTTAATTCTTGCCAGTCCATTGCTAATAATTGTTCTTCTTCTAACGAAGGAGACCAAACAAAGGCGCTACCAATTCTACGTTCACTCAAAGGAATATTTTTTTCACTTGGTGTGTCACAGATAATGGGAACCCATAAAACTTTTGAAAGTTTTTTCTTTAGCCAACAATTTTGCCAGTTTACACCAACTAGACCTGTTAATGGAGCTACACAAACAAAGGTGGTTTCCAAGGGCTTACCTCGACTATTGATTGGTAGGGTTTTTAATTCAATACCTAGAGTAGGAAAATCAGGTTCAGGTCTTGAGTTGGCGCTTGCGCCTAATACACGCTCAAGTAATAAACCTACCCAGCCTTTATTATGTTTTAGATCTAAAGGCATTTCTATCTTAGCATCATGGGCGACTTCAGCGAGAGTTAATCCTGCTAAATTATGTACTCTTTCAAGTAGTTCTTGTTCGCAAGAGGGGATATTCATAATGCTCTGATCATTGGGATAAAAGGCTATTATCTGGTGAATAGCTAAAAAAATCAAAGTAATCATTTGCTCCATTGCCGTTATTATGGTTGAATCTATACAAGTATTTTTTAGTTTGTCAGGAGTTCCTGTGATCGATGCCGAAGGCTACCGAGCCAACGTCGGCATAGTAATAATTAATGGCAGGGGACAAGTATTTTGGGCAAGACGGTTTGGACAACATTCATGGCAATATCCACAAGGTGGTGTTGATGAAGGTGAAACTGCAGAGCAAACCATGTTTCGTGAGTTACATGAAGAAGTAGGTTTGAAACCTGAACATGTGAAAATTGTTGCTTCAACCAAGCATTGGCTAAAATACAAATTACCGAAACGTTATATAAGACACGACAGCAAACCTGTTTGTATTGGGCAAAAACAAAAGTGGTTTTTATTAAAATTAACCGCACCTGAATCATCAGTTGATTTACTCGCATGCTCTCATCCTGAATTTGATGATTGGCGTTGGGTAAGTTACTGGTATCCAGTACGACAAGTTGTGTCATTTAAGCGAGATGTTTACCGTAAGGTTATGAAAGAGTTTGCCTCACAGGCTTTAGCTTTTTCATATGAGAAACGCTCTGATAGGCGACCTAATCGACGTAAACGCCAAGCTTAATTATTACTATGATTTACTTTTAATGACCTACTTTATTGTGGGTCATTTTATTTTTACTCATTAAAAAAGGAAATTATGTTAACTACGTTACGCCGTATTGTTCTTGAGTTTAGTCAAGAAACGCAATTGCAAAATGCATTAGAACGTATGGTTAGCCAGATTAAAAGCTCATTAAAAACAGATTGTTGCTCTGTATATTTAGCTGATTACTCAAAACAACATTTTTTATTAATGGCCTCTGATGGCTTAGCACAAAAGTCTTTTGGACAAACGACGATAGGTTTTTCTGAAGGTTTAGTTGGTTTAGTTGGTCAGCGGGAAGAACCATTAAATATTGCCAATGCCCGAAATCATCAACATTTTGTTCATGCCCCAGAAGTTGAAGAAGATGATTTTAATGCTTTTTTGGGAACGCCCATTATTCACCAACGCAAAGTCTTGGGAATTCTTTCTATTCAGCAAAAGCATGCTAGAAACTTTAATGAAAATGAAGAGGCTTTTTTAGTTACTTTAGCTACGCAACTTGCCAGTGCTCTAGCCAATGCAGAGGTGAAGAATTTATTTAGCCAAGAAGAAAATAAAGGGGTAAAGCAATTATTAGGTATTGCGGGTGCTCCGGGAATTGCGTTAAGTCAAATTGTGGTTTATCAGCCAAAAGTAGATTTATCAACGCAAGTATTACAAAAAGTTAGCTTAGCCCAGCAAAACAATCAAATTAAGCGTTTTGAACAAGCAGTGCATAAAACACAGGCTGACTTTAAAGAATTAAGTTATAAGTTAAGTGGAATTATTACCGATGATAATTTAGCTATTTTTGACGTCTATATACAGTTATTAGAGCAAGCTGATATCCGTAAAGAAGTCTCAGAAAAAATAGGCCAAGGGTGGAAAGCTGAAAGTGCGCTTAAACTTGTAATTGAACATTATGTTATTCAATTTGAAGCGATAGATGATAGTTATTTAAAAGAACGATCGAGTGATATTCGTGATTTAGGAAATAGGTTATTACTCAATTTACAGCAGCAACAAAAACAGATATTAAGCCTTCCAAAATCTTTCATTCTTCTTGCTGAAAATATTACAGCGTCTATGTTAGCTGAATATCAACATAAAGGCTTAAAGGCCATTGTTTCTTTGTCTGGCTCGGCTAATTCTCATGCGGCTATTTTAGCTCATGCACTTAAGTTACCTGCTATTATGAGCCTTACTGATATTCCTATTGCTCATCTTAATCAACAACAAGCTATTGTTGATGGCTATAGTGGCGAGTTGTTTATTAATCCTGATGAAACATTAAAACGTGAATATCAATATTTAATTACTCAAGAAAGTGAGTTAACGAATCTAATTCAGCAAGAAATTCATTTACCAACCATTACTCAAGATGGTCGAGTGATAGAACTGCAACTAAATGCAGGTTTATCTGCTGGCTTTGAATGCCCCGAAAATTTAGGTGCTTTAGGCATTGGTCTATATCGGACAGAAATTCCTTTCATGGATCGTCATTTTTTTCCATCGGAGTATGAGCAAACCCAATTATATGAAAAAATATTAGCCAAATTTCCAAAAAAACCGGTAACTATGCGTACGTTGGATGTAGGAGGAGATAAATCTTTGCCCTATTTTCCTATTACTGAAGATAACCCCTTTTTAGGTTGGCGTGGTATTAGAATCACATTAGATCATCCTGAAATTTTTTTAGTGCAAGTTCGTGCGATGATACGCGCGAACCAACATCATAAAAATTTAGAAATTATGCTACCAATGATTTCTAATGTTAGTGAAGTTGATGAAGCTACTCGTTTGATCAATCAAGCTTATTTTGAAGTGAAAAGTGAAGTTGAAACTGAAGTAAAGTTTCAGCGAAGGGGGGGAAACAACTGTGATGATAATAAACTTATTCGCCCTAAAATAGGCATAATGTTAGAAGTACCTTCTGTTATTTTTCAGTTAGAAGAGTTAGCTCAGCGAGTTGATTTTTTCTCTGTTGGTAGCAATGATTTAACTCAATACTTGTTGGCTGTTGATCGCAATAATGCTCAGGTAGCTAGTTTACATGATGCTTATCATCCTGCGGTATTGAGAGCCTTAAATTCTATTGCTGAGCAGTCTGCACAGCACTTAGTACCATTGAGTTTATGCGGCGAATTAGCAGGTGAGCCGGCGGGGGCTTTGTTATTATTGGCTATGGGCTTTGATAAACTTAGTATGAATGGGCATAATATAGCGCGAATTAAATGGGTTATTCGTCATATTGATTTAAAAAGGGCAAAAATAATTTTGTCTCATGCGTTAAAATTTACCACACCCGAGCAAGTGCACAGTTACTTAAACGAGCAACTTACACAATTAGGTTTAGGTGGCTTTATTCGTGCAGGAATGTGATTTTTGTTAAATCTTCTATACTGAAGTAGTTTGAGTCTCTATGTTATTTATTTTTATTAGTTGTGTATTTCTTGGCGCATTGGTTGGTTTTTTAGCTGGTTTGTTAGGTATTGGTGGTGGCTTAGTTGTTGTTCCTGCACTAGTTTATTTATTACCTCAATTAGGTATTGGTAACGAGGTGATTATGCCAATGGCGCTTGCAACATCGTTATCGGCGATTGTTATGACCTCATCAAGTGCAGCATTTGCTCACCATAAAAACAAAAACATACCTTGGGATATCGCTAAACCGTTAATGTTTATAGTTGCATTTGGTGCACTGTTAGGGGCTTTTATTGCGGATCATCTATCAGCACAAGCATTGACTAACTTTTTTGCTAGTGCGGTTATTATGCTTGCTTCTTATATGCTTGTATCAATTCGCTCACAACGCTCTAGTGCAATGCCATCAAAAGCAAAGTTACAATTAATTAGCTTAATTACTGGCATGGTTGCGAGTTTAATGGGTATGGCTGGTGGCGCTATTTTGGTACCTGTATTAATTTATTTTGGTATGCCATTACGCCATTGTATTGGTATTGCTACTGTATGTGGCGTTATGGTGGCGTTATTTGGTTCTTTAGGTTATATCATTTCAGGGTTTGGTAATGAATTATTACCAGAGTGGAGTTTTGGATATGTGTATTTACCTGCTTTATTAGGTGTGGTGTTAACATCTTCTTTGTTTGCTCCTATTGGCGTTAAATATGCCACAAAATTACCAGTGCAAACGTTGAAAAAAGCCTTTGCCGTATTTCTTATTTTAGTCGCTATGAAAATGATTATAGCTTAACTTTTTACTTCGCATCTTTAATCAGCGAAGCTTTATTTGGATAAAAAATGACAGATCAGTTTTTGCAGTTTCCCGTTATTGACCCTATTATTTTTAGTATAGGGCCCGTGGCATTACGTTGGTACGGTATGATGTATCTAGTGGGTTTTTTGGGTGCTATGTTTATTGCCAATAAAGCGGCGGATAAAAGTGGTGGCGAATGGACACGAGAGCAAGTAAGTGATTTATTATTTTATGGGTTTCTTGGTGTTATTCTTGGTGGTCGAATTGGCTATGTACTTTTTTATCAATTTGACTACTTCTTAACCGAGCCACTGTATCTGTTTAAAATATGGACTGGCGGAATGTCATTTCATGGTGGTTTGCTTGGTGTTATTACTGCGGTTTATATTTTTGCTAGAAAAACTAATAAATCATTTTTAAGTGTTGGAGATTTTGTTGCACCACTCGTACCTATAGGTTTAGGTATGGGACGTTTAGGCAACTTTATTAATGCTGAACTGTGGGGAAGACAAACTGACGTTCCTTGGGCTATGGTGTTTCCAACAGACTCATTACAACTACCGCGTCATCCATCACAATTATATGAATTCTTCCTTGAAGGTGTGGTGTTATTTTTTATTTTATATGTGATTACTCGCAAATCAAGAAGCCTTGGTTTAGCATCGGGTATCTTTTTAATTGGGTATGGTGTATTTAGAACAATTGTTGAGTTCTATAGAGAGCCTGACGCGCATTTAGGTTTATATTTATCTTTTATTTCTAAAGGACAAATATTAAGTATTCCAATGATTTTGGTTGGAATGTTGGTGATTTATTTAGGCTATATAAGCCAACAAAAATCAGCTATTAGTAATGGTACGGGCAATAAAGCCAGTGCTAAAAAAAATCTTGATCGCAAACTAAAAGGAAAAGCATAATGCGCGCTTATTTAGATTTATGTCAACGTATAGTTGATCAAGGATGTTGGGTTGAAAATAATCGTACAGGAAAACGTTGTTTAACAGTTATTAATGCAGATTTAGAATATAACGTTGCCAATAATGAATTTCCAATGATCACCACACGAAAAAGCTTTTTCAAATCAGCAATTGCTGAATTTATTGGTTATATTCGTGGTTATGATAATGCCGCAGATTTTCGAAAATTAGGGACTAAAACATGGGATGCTAACGCCAATTTAAATGAAGTTTGGCTTAATAACTCACACCGTAAAGGTGAGGATGATATGGGGCGTGTATATGGCGTTCAAGGTCGATCTTGGGCTAAGCCTGATGGTGGCACTATTGATCAATTGCAAAAAATAGTTGATCACCTAAATCAGGGCATAGATGATCGTGCTGAAATTATGACTTTTTACAACCCAGGTGAGTTTCACATGGGATGTTTAAGGCCTTGTATGCATACTCATAACTTTTCTGTTTTAGATGGAACGCTTTATTTAACTAGCTTTCAGCGTTCTTGTGACGTGCCGCTGGGTTTGAATTTCAATCAAATTCAAGTGTTTTTTTTCTTGGCGATAATGGCACAAATTACAGGATTAAAACCAGGAATAGCCTACCATAAAATTGTTAATGCTCATATTTATGAAGATCAATTACTTTTAATGAAAGATGTTCAACTTAAGCGTGAACCGCTAGCTTTGCCTAAATTGATCATAAACCCTGATATTAAATCGCTAAAAGATTTAGAAACTTGGGTTACTATGGATGACTTCTCTGTTGAAGGTTATCAATGTCATGAAGCCATTAAATATCCATTTGCAGTTTAAGGATTAGTTTCGAGTTAAGTGGTACTACCAGTTTGTCTGTGGCACACTTACTTCATTAAAAGTTTAAAGATAAAAAATATTATGACTAATTCCAGAGTGAATTTTAAAGTTGAACAAAAAATAGCTTACGTTACCTTAAATCGAGCAGATAAACATAATGGCTTAGATAAGCAAATGATTATTGATTTAATAGAAACGGCAAAACATATTAAAAAAGATCGCTCAATTCGTTGTATTATTTTACAAGGAGCAGGGGATTCATTTTGTGCAGGGTTAGATTTTAATTATGTTGCTAAAAACCCTTCTATTATTCCTAAGTTTTTTGTAAAGCTTCCTTGGCGCAAAGATAATATGTTTCAGCGTGTAGCTCATGTTTGGCGTGATTTACCAATACCTGTGATTGTTGTTGTTCATGGCAATTGTTTTGGTGCGGGCATGCAAATTATTTTAGGGTGTGATTATCGTATAGCAACACCTGACGCTAATTTATCTATATTAGAAATGAAGTGGGGTTTAATTCCTGATATGAGTGGCATGGCAACTTTATCTAGGCTAACTCGTGTTGATATAGCACAAGAATTAACGATGACGGGGCGATTTTTTTCTGGTATTGAAGCTGAACAATATGGATTAGTTTCAAAAGTTAGCGAAACACCATTAGTTGAGGCTCAAGCTTTAGCTGAAAAAATTTGCCAGCAAAGCCCTGATGCTATCGCTGCGACTAAATACTTATTTAAAAAAACATGGAAAAAAGATACACGAGCAGCACTTTTTTGGGAACGTATTACCCAACTACGTTTGCTAGGTAGAAAAAACCAACAAATAGCAATGAAAAATGGTCTATCAAAAAATAAACAACCAAAGGCATTTATTGATCGTAGTAGCTTTTAATTCCCCTAATGTTGTTTTGAGTGAAAAACTTAGACAAATTAACTATTTGGGTGCATAGTTAATAATATGAATTATTGTCGTAAATAAGTGATTTCATGAGCAATAAAATGCTAAAAACATCAGAACAATGGATAGAGCTTATTGCTCATACTGAGCTTCCTGCGATCACATCTACCGCAAAAATGCTTGATAAATTTTCAAATGATGATAAATCTTCCTTGCCAAAACTTAGTAAAGCAATTTTACATGATCAGGCACTTTCTTCTTGTCTGCTAAAAGTTGCTAATAGCGCACAACATTTAGGCGTAAATAAAGTTACTACCGTTTCTCGTGCAACAGTAATACTTGGTATTCAAACGGTGAAAAATGTTTGTTTAACGGCAAAGTTAGTCGATAGCTTATTAGCGAGTAAAAGTCTGGATTTTCGTGTTTATCAAAAGTTAATGCAGTTAATGGCTAACTCTTTTTTTGCGGGTATGCTGGCAAAAATGATGGTGCCTAATTATAGTGAAGAAACACAAGAAGAAGTTTATTTAGCTGCACTTTTATACGGTATTGGTGAAACTGCTTTTTGGAGTGGTGCAGGTGATATTGCCGATCAATTAGCGCAAGCTGTTGATATCGAAAGTCCAGGATTTAAGGAGTATTGTGAGCAAAAAATAGGTACTAGCTTTAATAAATTAAGTCGAGGTTTAGCAAAATCATGGAATTTGAGTGACTTGTTATTAAAGGCGTTAGATCACCCTGAAGATAGAACAAATGAAATTAAAATAATCTTTTTTGCTGATAAACTTAGCGCTAGTATTGCTCTGCCAGGTGAAAGTAAAGAGAGCTTTAATCACTTATTAGAAGATATTGCAAAAATAATGCAAATATCGGTTGAACAATTAAAAGTTCGAATTGAACATACGCGAGAACAGGCAACTAGACTACTAAACGCTTATGGTGCAGATGTGTTAATTGATTTAATTAACGAACTACCTGCGGGAAGTGCTTTTGGGCGAAGCAAATACTTTGCTCCTATCAGTCAAATATCCAAAGAAAAGTCTTTACTTTCAGCATTTATGAAGTTAACAAATTTAATGAAATCAAGCCATGACTTTAATGAATATTTACAGTTTGTTTTGGTTGACGCCGTTAAAATCTTTCAATTTGATCGTTGTAGCTTTTTAATGATCACTGATGATAAAGCACAAGTGAAATCTCGTTTTGTGTTTAATGAAAAAGCAGAAAATGATCCCGTTAAAATAATGATTAATATTCGTCAAAGTGATAATGTTCTTGCCCGTGTTCTAGACACTAAAATTCCTGTATTGATTAATGATTATACTCACAGACAATGGCGAGACTTAGTAACTCAAGAGTTAGTGTTATTTATTAATGAAGGAGCATTAACTGTTATCCCTGTAAAAATAGGAAATAAACCGATAGGTGTAATTTGCGCTCAACGCTTTGCTAATGTTAAAGAAGACGATATTAAAGGAAGGGAGAGCAAAAAGGCAGATAAAAAAGAAATATCAACAGATGATTTTCAACAACTATCTTCTCTTATTGAACATCTTAATATGTGTTTGACTATGATCATGATGCGTTAGGAGTTGTTGATCTTTGTTGATTCTTTTTGTTAAAATCACTTTTTCCAACCTATTAGTTTGCTTTTAATGGACACTCCTTTTTCATATACCAGTACATTTGTTTTAGATAAAGCGCATTTTAATGAGTGTTATTGCGAGTCAGCTACGTTAGAACTTTCTGCAAAAGCATTTTTAAAATCAAGCATATTAATGTTATTTGGTTTAATTCTTTTACTATTTACTCCCGTCAATGCATATGCAGCTTGGTTTGTTGTCGCATTAGGCATATTAGAAGCGCTAAGTCTTTATTATAACCAACCTTGGTGGGTTTTAAGGCAAATGCTTAGTAAAGCATCAAACAGTGAAGTGACACTAACTATAGATAAACAAGGCGTTCTGAGTGAGTCTTTTTATCATAATGGTAGGATTTTATGGCAAGACGTAACATCTGTTGAAGAAACGAATTTGGGATTTATTTTACATTTCAATGTAGGTAAAAGCACAGGGAAGAGTTATTTATCTAAATCTAACTTATCAAATGATGCTCAAGATTATATTCAATCAAAAAAAAGTATTTAGAACGCATTAGTTCTAGTTGGCTTTTTTAAAACGAATTAAAACAACAAGCTGTAATTACAATTTAAAACTTAATATTAACAAGTTATTACAAAGCCAATTGTAACTCTGTTTTACAATTTCCTTATCAAGAAAACTTATTTACTTGATGAACAGGAGAATTGTTATGACAATTATTGTGACGAATGAAAACAGAGTAAATACCGATAGTTTTTTGACTAATGACGCACTTGAAAATAAAACTATATTATTGATTGGTAATGATAAACGGTTATCAGACTTGTTTCAATATCAGTTATATACTCATGGTTATCAAGTAAAACAAAAGCACTGTGAAGAAAATATTCTGGATAGCATTTCTAAAAATAAACCTTATTTAGTGATCCTTGATATAGGTTTTAGCGACTTAGCCATGTTAACTGTCATTACTCAAATTAGAACACTATTCTCTGGTCCGTTGGTTTTATTAACTTCACGAAATAGTGAGCAAGAGCAAATCACTGCTTTTAATTTAGGGGTCGATGAGTATTTGGTTAAGCCTGTTTCTAAAAATATACTCAACGTAAGAGTCGATTCTTTATTTAGGCGTTATACCAAGCAAGTGGTGGTTGATG
This sequence comes from Colwellia sp., assembly GCA_016745015.1. Taxonomy (GTDB): domain Bacteria; phylum Pseudomonadota; class Gammaproteobacteria; order Enterobacterales; family Alteromonadaceae; genus Colwellia. The sequence continues at coordinate 9,340 of JADGDH010000047.1, read as the reverse complement.
AACAAACTCAAATACAATTGGGTGATTTAACCTTGTTTCCATACTCTTATAAATGCCAGTTAGAAGGGCGAAATATTTCTTTAACGCAGTTTGAGTTTAAACTAATTCGGTTACTAGCTGAGAATGTAGGTAAAATTATGAGCCGAGACTATATTTATTCAAATTTATTGGGTAGGGAGTATAATGGTTCAGAGAGAACTGTTGATGTAAGGGTTTCACAATTAAGAGAAAAACTCACTAAAAATAGCCAATCGAAGTTGCATATTGAAACTATTTGGGGACAAGGTTATATGCTTAGCCCTGTTAAATAAACCACGTTAGTATTATTGCTAGTAAAATTAGCAATTGAAAAATTAAGTTATTGATTACTCGAAAATTAAGCCAAAGTGGTAGTTATTGTTTTATTGAGTATGGCTAATTTGCTATACTCGCCACCTTAAGTTTTAGTAGGGATCTATCTGTTGTTAACTATTGTTCGTTTTATTGTAATGTCGGTTGCTTTTCTGTTTATTTGCATCGTTTCATTTTTTTATTCTTTATTAAGGCCATTTCATCGAAACAATGTTTATCTTACTTCTAAATATTTAGGTAAGGTGACTAAGCTTCTTGGTTTTGATGTTGAAGTTAGAATTCCTGAATCGGTTAAAAATATTGGTCCTGTTGTCTATGTTGCTAATCACCAAGATAATTATGACGTTTTTACAATGGCTAATGCTGTGCAACCTGGCACGGTTACTGTGGGTAAAAAAAGTTTGATGTGGATTCCTATTTTTGGTCAAATGTATTGGTTAGCAGGGAATATATTAATTGATCGTAAGAATACCAGTAAAGCTATGAGTACGATGAGTATCACGGTAAATAAAATTACTAAAAACAAACTTTCTGTTTGGATGTTTCCTGAAGGTACTCGCAGTAAAGGTCGTGGGCTTTTACCCTTTAAAACTGGAGCATTTCGTACCGCGCAACAAGCAAAAGTGCCTATTGTACCCATTTGTGCGAGCAACCAAGAAGATACAATAAAATTGGGACGTTGGAATAATGGCAAAATTATTATCGAACTTTTAGATCCTATTTATATAACGGAAGATAATAACGTTAGCGCACGTACTATTGCAGATCAAGCTCATGCTTTAATGAAGGAAAAAATTAGACAACTAGATGAAGAAATAGCAAAAGGTAAATAAAAATGATTGATGAAGAATTACAGCATTGGTTTGAACATACAGATGTGCTTGTTGATGAGCTTCTTAAAGATGGCACTAATGAAGAGGTTTATCACACTATAGAGCATCATTTTGCTAGTGAAAATTTTGAATTGCTTGAAAAAGCTGCAATTGTTGCATTTAAATTAGGGTTAGAAATAGAAGAGCCTGAAGAGGCTGAGCTTGAAAATGGTGATAAAGTATTTGCATTTGATATTGTCACAGAGCAAATGCTTAATACTGAATTGCTTCGAGCTGAAACAAAGGATATGTTTGAGTTAGCTCAAAAGTGTAAAGTGGATTATGACGGATGGGGAACATACTTCGAAGAATGATTGCTTTTACATATTGTTTTTAAACACGGTTTTTCATTATTGATTCTAAAATTATCGCTTGTCTAACACGCCTAACAATCGACAAAACCTGTTAAATAAAATACACTAGTGGGCATATCTTATTTGTGTTGTTCGAGAACGTTTTATGTCTGTTGTAATTAGTGGTACAGGGTTATTTACTCCTTCTGAAAGTATTTCAAATGATGAGCTAGTTTCTTGTTTTAATAACTATGTTGATAAGTTTAATGCTGATAATGAGCAAGCGATTGAAAATGGTGAAGTAGCCGCATTATCGCATTCAAGTAGTGCATTTATTGAAAAAGCTTCTGGTATTAAAAGTCGCTATGTAATGTCAAAAGATGATATCTTAAATGTTGATGTTATGAGACCAACCTTTGTTGAAAGATCAAATGATGCCTTATCTCAACAAGCAGAAATTGGCGTTGCTGCGGCGAAACAAGCAATAGTAGCAGCGAATAAAACAGCTGAAGATATTGACCTTATTATTGTAGCTTGTGCCTATACTCAACGTTCTTACCCTGCTATGGCGATTGAAATACAACAAGCACTTGGCTGTCCTGGTTGGGGATTTGATATGCTTGTAGCGTGTTCTGCTGCAACATTCGGCATCATCAATGCAGCAAATGCTATTCGAAGTGGTACGGCTAAAACAGTGTTAGTGATTAACCCTGAAATACTATCACCGCAAGTTAATTATCGAGATCGAGACAGCCATTTTATTTTTGGTGATGTAGCTACCGCTTCTATCATTGAAGATGAATCTACAGCGACAGGTGAGCACCAGTTTAAAATTATTGCTGAGCAACCTATAACGCAATTTTCTAATAATATTCGCAGTAATATTGGTTATATGAACCAATGTAGTCCAGAAACAGCAAACGATGTAGATAAATATTTTATTCAGCAAGGTCGTAAAGTATTTAAAGAAGTATTACCTATGGTATCTAATTTAATTGCTTCTCAAATGGATAAAGTTGAATTAGCACCAGAAGATATTAAACGCCTTTATTTACATCAAGCAAATATTAATATGAATAATTTTATTGGTAAGAAAGTGTTAGGGCGTAATCCTACACCTGAGGAAGCGCCAATTATTTTAGATGAATATGCGAATACTAGTTCAGCTGGTTGTATTATTGCTTTGCATAAACATAATGATGGTTTGAATTCTGGTGATAAAACAGTATTGTGCTCTTTTGGAGCAGGTTATTCTGCTTGTTGTTTGATTTTAGAGTACGTATAAAAGCTAGAAAATAAAAAGCTACAAACGATTATATTCTCGTTTGTAGCTTTTTTGGATTTATTAACGTTGTTTGTTCTAAGCTCGGCTACTGTAGCTCTAAGTTGAGCTATTCATTATTTCAATTGGTATTAATACTTTTGTTTCAATTTTTTATTCAAAGAGTTGTGCAAAGAACAATTTAATGTAATCGATAATTTTTGAAAATAAGCTACCTTCATTTATTTCTTGCAATGTTACTAACGGATATTGTGCAATATCTTCCCCTTCAAGCTGTAAGAATAACTTACCAACAACAGTACCTTTTGCGATTGGTGCAGTTAATTGCTGGTCTAATTCAAAAGTAGCCTTTAAGTTTTTTCGTTGACCACGAGGAATAGTGATAGGGGTGTCTAATGATATACCTAAATCTACTTCTTTTTTATCACCCATCCAAATGCGGTTAGTGGCAAATTTTTCACCAGCTTTATAAGGAGTATATGTTTCAAAAAAGCGGAAACCATAGTTTAGTAACTTCTTGCTTTCTACTTTACGCGCTCGTTCACTTTCTGTTCCCATTACAACCGTAACAAGGCGCATATCACCTTTAGTGGCTGATGTGACTAAACTATAGCCTGCATTTGATGTGTGACCCGTTTTCATACCATCAACATTTAAACTTTTATCCCATAACAATGAATTACGGTTATACTGTTTAATATTGTTGTATTTGAATGACTTTTGTTTGTAAATAGCATATTCGTTAGGGACTTCACGAATAATAGCGCTTGCTAAGGTTGCCATGTCACGGGGAGTAGTCATGTGAGATGAGCTATCTAAGCCATGACTATTCTCAAAAAATGAGCTAGACATGCCTAATTGCTCAGCGTGAGCATTCATTAGATCAGCAAAGGCACTTTCACTACCAGCAATGTGTTCAGCCATTGCTACACAAGCATCATTACCAGAAGCAACGATAATCCCTTGATTTAATAAATTAACTGGAACTTCAGTACCTACCTCAATAAACATTTTTGAAGACTCAGGAAAATTCTTTGCCCAAGCATTTTCACTGATCATTACTTTGTCATTATTAGAAATATTGCCGTTTTCTAACTCTTTACCTATGATGTAACTTGTCATCATTTTAGTTAAACTTGCAGGCGCTAATTGCATATCTGCATTTGTTTCAGCGATGACCTTTCCTGTCGTGAAATCAATTAAAATATAGCCCTTAGCATTAATTTGTGGAGCATCGGGGATAATAGATATCGCATAACTTAAAGGCGAAATTGCTAAGGCCGAGCCAAGTAATGAGGTTGTGATGATTTTTATTAATTTACGTGCAATGTTTTGTGGTTGTATGGGCATAGTTGAAAGCATAATTATTTAATAATGAGATGAATAAGGTGATGGATTAAATATATACCCAAGCTGTATCATGAGTATAAGTTATTAGAAAGTATACCACCTCTAACTTGCTTGGCTATGGCTGATGTGAAGTTAATTGTAAAAATTAATTCAAATAAAATAGCGTTTTCTTAAATGTGCGTTTATAAACTTCTTAAATATGCGCTTGGGTAGTTCCCTTGTTTTAATTCTATTAATAGTTTATTTAATTTTGTTTTATTAACAACTGGGCCTATTTGAATACGATAAAGACCATTTTTTTTAGGGTAATTAACCGTTTGAGAATACTGTTTAGATAACATTTTAGCCGTGCTCTTTGCTAGTTGGTATTTGCTAGTGGCAAAAACTTGAATGTAGTTTTTCTCGTGAGGTAAAGCTATATTAGGTACATGAGTACCTGTTTTTATATTGGCAACTTGTGAGCTGTTTTTTTTAGTTTTTTCTCCAAACTCAGTAATGGCCGTGATTTTTACTTTAGCTGTGCCTGCTTTTAACATATCAAGCTTATAAGCTGCGCTGTATGATAAATCAACAATACGGCTTTGATGAAAAGGGCCGCGATCATTAACACGAACAATGACTGATTTATTATTGCCAAGGTTGGTTACTTTTAAATAAGTAGGTAGAGGTAAATTTTTGTGTGCTGCACTCATGGCATACATATCATAAACTTCACCGTTTGAAGTTAAGTGACCATGAAATTTTTTTCCATACCAAGAAGCTGTTCCTATTTGCTCAAAACCTTGTGCTGTATTTAATACTTTATAATTGATACCTCGTACTCGATAGTTTTTGTTTCCTCCTCGACTGTGTGGCTCAGCACGTGCAATAGCATCATTAAGCTCACTTATGTTAGGTAACCTACTTGGAATACTATCGTGTGTATCTTGATAACGGCTTGAACTGCAAGCTGAAAGTAAAGACATTGCAAAAATTACGAAAAGTGTTTTTATATTTTCCATAAAGTACTCATTAAATAAAATGTATGCTTGTTAGTATTGAAGATAGTTAGTGCTAATTTGAGGAAAAAGCACGAAGTTGACGTTAGTCAATGAGTACTTTTGACAAAAAAGTAGGGCTAAATAGCAATAATAATAACTTACCATTAAACATGGAAGCGCCGATGTGTACTAATGGCCATTAGCATGCCAAAACCTGCTAGTAATGTTACCATTGAAGTGCCGCCATAACTAACTAAAGGAAGCGGAACACCAACCACAGGTAATAAGCCTGACACCATCCCAATATTTACAAATACGTAAACAAAAAAGGTTAAGGTTATGCTACCTGCTAATAATTTAGTAAAAGCATGTTGAGCATTTACTGCAATCCATAAACCGCGCATCACTATAAATAAATATACTGCTAATAGTAAACCCACGCCAATCAAGCCAAATTCTTCACTAAAAACGGCAAAAATAAAGTCTGTGTGACGTTCAGGTAAAAATTCAAGCTGTGATTGTGTTCCTTGCAACCAACCTTTGCCGTCAATACCACCTGAACCAATGGCAATTTTAGATTGAATGATGTGGTAACCCGACCCAAGAGGATCTTGCTCAGGGTTTAAAAAAGTCATTACTCGTTGTCTTTGATAATCTTTCATCAAAAACATCCATAAAACAGGAGCGAATGCTGAAGCTAGTCCTACACAAACGCCAATTAACTTCCAGCTAGCACCAGCGAGGAATATAACAAAAATTCCTGAACTAGCAATGAGTAATGAAGTACCTAAATCAGGCTGCTTAGCAATTAATAGTGTTGGTATTAACACTAGAATAAACGCAATAATGATAGTGGATATTTTTACAGGTAGACTCTCTTGGCTAATAAACCAAGCAATCATAATAGGCACAATTAGCTTCATTATCTCAGACGGTTGAAATTTCATAAAACCTAAGTCCAACCAACGCTGTGCGCCTTTACCTACATGGCCAAATAGTAATACAGCAATTAACAATAAAACACCTAAAACAAAAACGGGTACCGCCCATTTTCGATAAGATAGTGGCGGGATTTGAGCAATCACTAACATTACAACTAAAGCTATACCTAATCTAACAGCTTGGCGGTAAACAATGTCTATGCTTTGACCTCCTGCGCTATAGACAATAAATAAACCAAGAGCCATTAGCGATAATATGCCTAACAATAATGCTAAATCAATATGTAGCTTCTGCCACAGGCTACGTACCTGCTGTTGATCTTGGCCACTACTGCGCATTATGAGACTCAACTTTTTCTAAGGAAGTATTTTCTAATGGATAGTTTTGTGAAGAATGATCATGTTGACGTTGAGCAATTACGTTTGTATATGATGATGAGTTATCAAGGCTAGAGGTTATTACTCTGTTACCAAAGTATTGATCCATAATTTGCCTTGCTACAGGCCCAGCATTAGTACCACCACCACCTTTAGCTACGTTTTCTATTGCCACAGCAACTACAATTTCAGGTGCACTAAAGGGAGCAAAGGCGATGAACATAGCATTGTCACGTTTGTTTTCTTGGGTTTTTTTTGCATCATATTTTTCGTCTTGTTTGATACGAGCAACTTGTGCGGAGCCTGTTTTACCCGCCGCATCATACTTTGAACCTTTAAATGGCATATGGGCGGTTGCATCAACTTTTTGTACTGTGCGATGCATGGCATTTAGCACAAAATCCCAATTTTTTTCTTGCTTTAACATTAAAGGTGCTTGTTCTTCATAAATCACTTCTTTTATACTACCTTGGTTTTGATTGTTTTGACTTGTAGTAGGCTCTTTAATTGATTTAAGTAAGTGGGGCACTTTGCGCGCACCGTGATTGACTAAGGTGGTTAATGCTTGAGTCAACTGTAAAGGTGTTACTGTCCAGTAACTTTGACCTATACCCACCGATAAAGTTTCACCAGTATACCATGGTTGATTATAACGACCGCGCTTCCATGAAACGCTAGGCATAATAGCTTTACTTTCTTCATGAATATCAATGCCAGTGTAATCGCCAAAACCAAAACGCTCCATCATGGTACTTATTTTAGTAATACCGAGCTTAAAAGCTAAATCAAAAAAATAAGTATTACAAGATTGCTCAATGGCTTTATTTAAATCAACCCAACCATGCCCCCACTTTTTCCAATCTCGATATTTGTTGGGTAAACCTTCAAGTTGATACCAACCAGGATCCCAAACTTTTGTGTCAGGGGTGATAACTTTTTCTTCTAACCCCGCAATGGCTAAAAATGGCTTTACTGTTGATGCAGGAGGATAGCCTTGAACACTTCTATTTATTAACGGTAAATCTTTAGAGTTACGTATTTTTTTCCAATTTTTACTACTAATACCATGAACAAATAAATTGCCATCATAACTTGGGTTAGAGTACATAGCTAGAATACCACCAGTGCGAGGATCCATCGCTACCACTGCCCCACGTTTTCCTGAAAGAGCACGTTTTGCAATCATTTGTAGTTCAATATCTAAGGTTAAGGTTAGATCTTTACCAGGTTTTGGCGGAGTATAGTCTAGAGTTCGAATAACTCTACCTTGACTATTTATTTCAACTTCTTGATGCCCTATGTCGCCATGTAAAATATCTTCGTAATATTTTTCAATGCCTAATTTTCCAATACCATGAGTTGCCGCATAATTCTCAGACTTACCTTCAAGTTCAAGTTTATTAGCATCTTTACGGTTTATTCGTGCTACATAACCTAAGTTATGTGTTGTTAATTTACCAAAAGGATAGTAACGCTTTAAACGTGCGTCTACAAAAACACCAGGGTATTTATGCTGGTTGACAGAAAAAAGTGCCACTTGTTGTTCGCTTAAGCGAGGGTGTAACTCAATTTGTTTGAAACGACGCTTACGTTTGACTGATTTAAAAAATTTATTTTGCCTGTCTACACTTATGTTAAGTAATTCGCTTACTTTATTAATGCTAACTTGTAGATTGTCTGTTTGTTCAGGAATAACAGCTAAGCTATATACAGGCTTGTTATCAGCAAGAATAATACCATTACGATCGTAAATTAAACCGCGATTTGGTGCTACAGGTAATAATTTTATTCGATTTGAATTAGAGCGAGTTTGGTATTTTTTAAACGATTCGACCTGTAATGAATAGATATTACCAAACAAGACTAACAATAGAACGAGAACACCAACAAAAGTAATAAAGGTACGACGAGCAAATAAGTTAGCCTCGGCACTTTGATTCCTGATTATGACACGACGAGGAGCCACTAGTTATTCTCTATGATAAGGGTGGTTATTATTGACACTCCAAGCGCGATATAAGCTTTCAGCAATGAGTATTCTAACCATAGGGTGTGGTAACGTTAATGAGGATAAAGACCACTTTTGTTCGCTGGCTTTAATACAAGCAGGTGACAAGCCTTCTGGTCCACCAACCAATAGCGCTACATCTCGGCCGTCAAACTGCCAACGCTCAAGCTGTTTAGCAAGTTGTGGTGTATTCCAAGGTTTACCTTCAACTTCCAAAGTAACAATGCGATTACCTTTAGGGATAGCAGTAAGTAACTGCTCTCCTTCTTTTTCTAAAATGCGTGTTATATCGGCATTTTTACCCCGTTTACCAGCTGAAACTTCAATTAAGTCGAATGGTAAATCACGAGGGAAGCGACGGGTATACTCGTTAAATCCTTGAGTAACCCAACTAGGCATTTTAGTGCCAACAGCGTATAACGTTAGTTTCATAAATTAATTTTTTACGCTTTTAGTGAGGATAAACATAAGGCACATAATTTTATTAAACAATGCGGCTTATCTTTGTATAAGTGTTAACTAGTCTTCAGCCCATAACTGTTCTAAGTTATACTTATCGCGCTGTTCGTCTGTCATAACATGAACAATAATATCGCCTAAATCTACTAGTGCCCATTCGCCGACATCGTTTCCTTCCATACCACGCGGCTCAGAGCCAGCAGCACGACATTCAATTGCAACTGATTGAGCAATTGATTTAACATGACGGTTTGAGTTACCTGAGCAGATAATCATATAATCGGCAAAACTAGCTTTGGTACTAATGTGAAGAGAAATTATATCTCGACCCTTCATGTCTTCAAGTTTTTCGATAACAAATGTTTTAAGTTCTTCAGTTTGCAAAGTGTTCTTCCTAGTGTCAGGTTTATTGTTTAACTCGGGAGT
>JADGDH010000193.1 GCA_016745015.1 Colwellia sp. | reverse complement strand
GTTACAACGTATGCCTGAATCTGGTGAAGCGTTAAGCTTTATGGCAACACAAGACAAGTTAGCAATTTTCTACTGGTTACGTGAAATTGCTGGTGTAATCTTCTTGCTTGGCTTAATTGCTTATTTAAGTAGTTTCTTTATAACAGAAAAGAAAACAGCTTAAGTTTAGAATGACAAGTAAATAGTAGCGAGTTAATCGTTACAAAAACAATAAAAACCGCGAACTGAGTATCGCGGTTTTTTTATTGTTTTATTAAACTAAATTCACATAAAATTTTTATTCTTATAACGCTTTATTATATAAAAAACAGTTGCATTTTTATAAAGAATTGTTTTCTTTAATAGAAGTTTTTAGTCCAAAAAACGACCTATTCGTATTGATGTTTATATTCCTTTTATAGGCTCGAAACCATACCTTTTAAACTTGCATCATCTACGTAAATCCTTTTAAATGAATTGTCGATTTATTGTTCATTTGTATTGATAAACAAGAGATCTGGCCGCAACGTAGTTTTATTATTACAGGGTTTAATGTGATGATTTAAAAGATATTTTTAAAATTTTAAAGGTGTATTAAAGTATAGTTACGAGGTGATAAATAATGAGAAGACAGAAAAGAGATAAATTAGGAAGAGCCCATTCAAATGGTTACCAAGCAGGTCTTAACGGTAAAGCAAAAGAGCATTGCCCCTATCAAAATATTGATGCTAAATCAGAGTGGTTAGGGGGATGGCGTGAGGCGGTGACTGACAGGAATATGGGGTTATTTAAATAACCATCACAGCTTATTGCCATTTCGCCCGATTTTGTTGTCGAAAGTACTTATTTATACTTATAAACTCCGTGCTTTCTCCTAAAGCTCAAGCGAAATGGCTGCAATCTGAACGGGTTATAATTTTAAAATTTTTTTATTTTAAACCACCACAAACAGTGCAATTTTTTTGTTTTTTCATATTAAATTGTTGCCACTGATTTGATAAACCATCGAATAAATTCAACTGATTAATTTGCGCGTTATTTTGCTTTCCATTATCAGATGTACCATTACCTGATATACCGCTGCCTGTTAATAGCTTGATTGCTTGTAAGGCTTGCATACCTGCAATAATGGCAAGTACAGGCCCTAATATACCGCTAGTTTGGCAGTTGTTTGTAGGTGCTTTCATTGATGCAGGAAATAAGCAGTGGTAGCATGCACTGTTTTTATCTCTTGGATCTACAACCAATTGTTGGCCATCAAACCCTGTTGCTGCGCCTATAACTAATGGTACTTTATGAGTAACACATGCTTGGTTGATTAAATAACGCGTCTTGATATTATCTGAACAATCTAATACTAAATCTACTTGCGGTAAGTAATAATCACATAACTCTTGATTTAGCATGTCATCAATCGCTTCAGTATGGCTATCAGGAAATTGAGTATTAAGCTTTTCTGCGGCGACATCTGCCTTATTTTGATTGATATCTTGCTCGCTAAATTGTATTTGTCTAGGTAAATTACTTAGCTCTATTGTATCACCGTCAGCCAAGTATAAAGTGCCAACACCCGCTGCTGCTAAATACAAACTGACGGGATTACCTAAACCACCAACCCCAACGATTAGTACTTTGGCGTTGCGCAAGGCTATTTGTCCTTGCTCACCAATTTTATCCATCATTATTTGTCGTGAATATTTTAACTGTTCTTGCGTTGTTAACACCTTGGTACCTTTTTTGATCTTTTCTCAAGTTGAAAGTTGAAAGCTGGAATTTTAAGTTCGAAATCTGAAACTCAATAGAGATAAGTGCGTACTGCACCCGCTTTAAATTGCAAATACACATTTTGCAATTCTTCTAGTGCTAATTTTTGCTGCGAAAAGGCACTTATACTGACAAAGAATTCCTGCTCTGTATCCTCTTTTGCGCAACGTGCTGTAATGAATACTTTATTATCTACAGTACTGATAGTGCTTATTGTGGCGAACAGATGATTCACTATAGAGGAGTTTATTGGTTCTGTTAATGAAATACTAATATCATTAGCCAAAATGAAGCAGCGTAAGTTTTTACCTGTTAAGCTTTCCCCTGTTATATTTTCTTCTAGTGCGGGTAAATAAATTTCGGTATCTTCATTTAGGGTTAATGTTGTTAAACCATGGCCATTATTTAGTGTCTTAATGGGCAATGATAAGCTGGTCTGTTGATGAATAAAGTTATTTGTTTGTGCGTAGTTATTCTGTGCGTATTGATTTTGAGTATAGTTATTTTGGGTGTAGTTTAGTTGGTGGATCATCGAATGAATACCATCATAGCCAATCACTTTACCTTGCGATAACACCAGTAGCTTATCGCATACTTGTTGTAACTCATCAAGCGAGTGGCTAACATAAAGCATAGGTAGTTGTAGTTTATTTTGAATGTTAAGCATCAGTTTAAGTAAGCGAGTTTTCGCTTGCCTATCAAGGGCACTTAATGGCTCATCAAGTAATAGTAATTTTGGCTCAGCCAGAATAGCTCTTGCCAGAGCAACTCGTTGCTTTTGTCCACCAGATAACTCATCAACATGCTTATGTAGTAGGTTATTTAATTCAGCTAATTTAATGATTTCATTAAAATTTAAACGTCGATTTTTACAGCGTTTGGCTGCAAACTTTAAATTATCTAAAACATTTAAATGTGGAAATAAACGAGAATCTTGAAACACTAAACCAATATTTCTCCGTTCAGCTTTGATAAAGTGTTTGTTTTTACTGTTAATTAGGCTTGTGTCATTTAACACAATTGTGCCATTAATATCTTTTTCTAAACCAGCAATAGCGCGTAGTAGTGTTGACTTTCCCGAGCCAGAATGACCGAAAATTCCTGTAATACCTTGCAATGATAAGTCTTGTTTAATGACTAAATTGAACTTTTCAAAACAAAGTTGAATATCTATTGATAGAGCAAGGTCTAAAGAAGGAGAGGTCATTTACTAACCCTATTAATTGTTTTTTTTCTTGGGCTGTTAAACAGATAAATAGATGCCAGCAGCACCATAGAACCCGCTAATAAACTGATTGCTAAAATATGGGCTTTTGCATAATCAAAGGCTTCAACATGATCAAAAAGGGCAATAGACAATACGCGAGTTTCTCCAGGAATATTACCACCAATCATTAATATCACGCCAAACTCACCTACAGTATGAGCAAAACCTAAACTAGCAGCAGTAATAAAGCTAGCTTTGGTTATTGGTAATACAATATTGAAAAACCTGTCCATTGCATTAGCACCTAACATAGCACTTGCTTCAAGCAGCGGCTCACCCAGTTGTTCGAAGGCTTTTTGCAGTGGTTGTACCACAAAAGGCATAGAGTATAAGACTGAGCCAATAACGATGGCTGAAAAACTAAAAGCGAGTTGCTGTCCTGTGGCTTGTTGCCAAAGTTGGCCGGGTAAGTATTGTGGAGAAAAAGCGATCAGTAAATAAAAGCCGAGTACCGTTGGCGGTAAAACCAAGGGCAGGGCAACAATCGCTTCAATAATAACTTTAAAACGATTTTGCATCTTAGCAAGATACCACGCGAGTGGTGTGCCAATCAGCAGTAAAATTATAGTAGTCAATGCTGCCATTTTTAATGTTGTGAATAGGGCAAGTAAATCAGGGTTTATCATTTTTATACCCTTGTTCACTTTTGTTTAGATTAGCATCAGTGTTAAAGCTAGCATAACCAAAATCAACAATTTTCTGCTGAATTATTGGTGATAGTAAGTAGTCACTTAGTCGCTTTGCCTTATTAATATTACTGCTTTTTTTAATGATGACTAATTGCTGTGCTATTGGCTGATGATGGTTTGCAGGGATAATAACCCCTGTTAAGTTATTTAGTACAAGCTGGCTGTTTGCCACTAGTCCACTGTTAACCGCTTTACTACGTACTTGTGCAAAAGTTTGCCCTATATTAATCCCCATAATGAGTTTAGGCTTGTACTGCTGCCACAAGCCTAGATGC
>JADGDH010000192.1 GCA_016745015.1 Colwellia sp. | reverse complement strand
AGGCTCTATGGGAGGCGTTGCTATAAGGCAAGCAAAGCAGTCACTTATCACCGCACTTGATTTATTAAGCAGTCACGACAGTTTTAACATTATTTCTTTTAATGACGACACCCATAAGCTGTTCTCGCTAAGCAAATTTGCAAGTATAAATAATATTAAGCAGGCAAAGCATTGGCTTTCAAATTTAGAGGCGGGCGGTGGAACTAATATGTATCCCGCAATTGAACAAGCTTTAAAATCACCCAAAAATGAAAATACTTATCGACAAGTTATTTTTATTACTGATGGTAGTGTTGGTAATGAAGTTGAATTATTTAGCTTAATTGACAGAAATCTTGCAAATACACGTTTACACACCATTGGTATAGGCTCTGCGCCAAATGGGTATTTTATGTCTCATGCGGCAAAGGTAGGGCGCGGCACGTATCGTTATATTGGTAGTATTAATGAAGTAAAAGATCAAATGACTAAATTATTTAGCCAAATTGGTAAACCGTTAATGCAAGATATCAAGCTAACTTGGCCAGTAGCACAGGTAGAAATGTTTCCTGAACAGGCGCCCGATCTTTATTCAGGACAGCCCTTATTAATAAGTGCGCGTTGGCCTAAAGTTGCTAATGATGAAAATCTTGATAAAGAGGGTGAGAATATAAAGCAAGTAATCAAGGTGTCAGGAACCTTAGCTACTACCGTTTGGCAAGAACAAATTGATATTTCAAAAGAAGATAAGAAAACAGTTACTGAAAATTCAAGCACAAATACTGTTGATAATGGTGTAGCTCAGTGGTGGGCTAAACAAAAAATCAATCATTTATTATTACAACGTCGCAGCGCTGCCAAAAATAAAAAAGAGTTTAAAGATCAAATAACACAACTTGCTTTAAAACATAATTTAGTAACTCCGTACACAAGTTTTATTGCTATTGAAGAGAAGATCAGTCGAGAACAAAATAGATTATTAAAAAGTAAGGGAATTAAAAACTTAATGCCGAAAGGATCAACTCAAGCCATCCCTTTGGCTAATACAGCGTTAGGTGTTATTGGCTATTTTTACTTTAGTTTACTGTTAATTACTCTTGCCATATTTATACGCCTATTAACTAGAACAAACGTTAAAAAACCATGTTGAGTTTTAAATTAAAGCGAAAAAATGCAGCATACTATGCTATTTCTATATGTTTGATAGTTGCTGTAGCTAGCTTTGCACACGGGGGATATTTATTAATTAAAGCCCAGCTTGCTCAATATTTATTGCATAACGCATGGCAACAGCAAACGGTAGTGAATAAGCTGAAACATAATAATATTGTTAAACCTTGGCCGTGGGCAGATATTTATCCCGTTGCTAAACTAAGTTTTGAGCGTTTCAATATTACTCAAATTGTATTAAATAATGACTCTGGTCAAGCATTGGCATTTGGCCCTGGTCTTAATAAAATTAATATTTCAAGTATTGAGAATTATAGTCCAAATGTTGTTGTGATCTCTGCACATAATGATACCCATTTTAGTATGTTAAGTGAGTTTCAATTAAATGACCGTGTAACATTAACTTTAAAGTCGGGAAGGGCACAAATATTCAAGGTAAATAATATAGCGATAATGGATACACGTACTGAACAACTAGTATTGCCTAACTATGATGAAAAAATGGATAGTGAACAAAATGATTACTTTGGTCAAAATAAGCTTTCAATTAAAGAACTTGTTTTGGTAACGTGTTACCCGTTTATTGGTGTAAATGATGAAACAACTTTAAGGTATGTGGTTTATTTAAGTTAGATATATTGTATTGCGGCTCGATGAACGGTAATAATTAATATAATCAATTTAATGGCACATATTCTTTAAAATGATTGCGACATAAGGCTTGATATCGTTCATTGCCGCCAACTTCTACTTGCTCTCCGCCTGTTGCTGCTTTTCCATCACTGTTTAAACGAATAACAAAGTTAGCTTTGCGCCCACAATGACAAATGGTTTTTAACTCAATTAGTTTATCAGCCCAGGCAAGTAAAGCCGCGCTGCCAGTAAAAGTTTGACCTAAAAAGTCAGTACGAATACCGTAGGCTAATACAGGAATATGCAATTCATCAACAATATCTGTTAATTGTTTAACTTGCGCTTTAGATAAAAACTGAGCTTCATCAATCAGCACACAGGCAACTTTAGAGTTACTTTGTATTACTGCAATTTCAGCGAATAAATCAGTGTTTTTGGTAAATAATTGAGCATCAGCATTAATGCCTAATCGAGAGGATACTTTGCCTTTTTCATATCTATCATCAATTTGTGCGGTGTAAAGTACCGTTTGTAAGCCACACTCATTATAGTTATATGATGATTGTAATAAATGCGTAGATTTTCCAGCATTCATTGATGAATAATAAAAATATAGTTGAGCCATGTATACCCATGTACCTTTTGTGGTTAGTTCTTTGCTTGTGTTACTTATGTTATCTATTTAGTTGTTTATTTCTGTTATTTATTTAGTAATAAGCAGAAGGGCTAGCGCCTTCGTTATTCGTTTCATCATTTAATTCAAGGGTTGATAATAAGTTTCCAAGTAAGCTACTAGCACCAAACCTAAAGTGTTCAGTTGTTGCCCAACCTTCACCTAAGATATCAGTTGATAAGTTCAAGTAAATTTGAGCATCATCTACATTTCTAACGCCACCTGCCGCTTTAAAACCCGTATCTATATTAGCATTATTGGTTGCTTTAATAACTTTAAGCATAATTTTAGCCGCTTCTGGAGTTGCATTTACTTTAACTTTACCTGTAGACGTTTTAATAAAGTCAGCCCCTGCGCGTATTGAAACTTCACTGGCAAGCTTTATCAATTCAGGGGTTTTTAACTCGCCACTTTCAATAATAACTTTCAGCAAAACATTTTTTGAACAGGCTTTTTTACAAGCTTCTACTAGTTCTAAGCCAATGTTAATATCACCATTAATTAGCGCTCTATAAGGGAAGACAACATCAACTTCATCAGCACCATAAGCCACCGCAGCTTTTGTTTCTGCTAAAGCAATGGCTAGATCGTCGCCACCATGAGGGAAATTGGTAACCGTCGCTACTTTTATATCAGGTGTGCCTTGCTGAGCTAGCAATTTTTTAGCTAAAGGAATAAAGCGAGGGAAAATGCAAATAGCAGCAGTGTTACCCCCTTGCGATTTTGCCTGACGGCAAAGTTTTTCAATATCAGCACTGGTTTCTTGATCAGTTAAACTAGTTAAGTCCATTAAGCTAATAGATTGTTGTGCAATTTCTTTTTGTATTTGAGTTGTCATAAGTTAATGTTGATAAATTAATATTGATAAGTAAATGTTAAGTTAAGTGTTTAAGTTAAAATATATTAAAGGGATAAAAATAAGCCAGCAATTGCTGCACTCATTAAGTTAGCCAAGGTTGCTGCAATCATCGCTTTCATACCTAATCTGGCTATATCAGACCTTCTATTCGGTGCCATAGAGCCAATCCCCCCTAATAAAATAGCAATTGAAGATAAATTTGCAAAACCACATAATGCAAAAGTGATTATGGCTTGGGTTTGCGCACTCAAACTATCTTTAATTTCAACAAAATTAGCGTAAGCAAAAAATTCATTAACTACAATTTTTTGTCCAATAAAGCTACCTGCTTGCAACATTTCTGCGCTAGGTACACCAATAATGTAGGCAATAGGTGCAAATAAATATCCCAGTAACCACTCTATGGTTACGTTTTCAAAGCCAAGTAAGCTTGCTGTTCCGCCAACTAAAGTATTTAACAAAGCTATAAGTGCAATAAAGGCTAATAACATTGCACCCACATTAACAGCTAATTTCAAACCTGATGCAGCACCTGATGCGGCAGCATCAATAACATTAACTGATTTTTCACCGCTGTCTTCAGTTATTAAATCTTCTTCAGTTATTTTTTCTGGCTCCGTTTCGGGCATGATGATTTTAGCCATGAGTAAACCACCAGGGGCGGCCATAAAAGAAGCGGCAATTAAGTATTTTAAATCAATTC
>JADGDH010000001.1 GCA_016745015.1 Colwellia sp. | reverse complement strand
GTAGGTGAATGTTTTGAAATAGAAGGTGGTGATATTTCATCAGTTACTGTTAACCAAGCTGTTGCTGGTGAAACGGTTGTGTCTAATTCAGTATTTGCTTGTAGCGAAAACTTTAAAAATTCAAAGGCGTCTGACGGTACTGTATTACTTGATACTCAAGATTGGGTGCTTAACCAGAACCCTGAATTAAATATGGATAACTCAACAGCTGTTGATATGGATGCTGTATTGAACGGTGTGTTTACTATTGATACAACTACCCCGAAAGACTTCACAGGTAATGTTTTCTTTGATAATGCCAACCACATAGGTGCGGTAACTGAAGAAAACGATTGGACTGCTGGCTGGACTGTAGGTTTAGAGTAACAGATTAGCTAAAGACAATGCTGTAGTGACCTTTTCACACTAAAGGGCTACAGCATTTTAATGTTCAAATACCTAATTCATGAGGTTTACAATGAATAATAAGTTTAAATCTTTTGCACTATCTTCTCTGACGCTTGCGGTAATAGCAACAACAGGGCAAGTAATGGCAGAAGAAGATGATAGCCAAGCCATTGAAGAAGTCGTGGTTAAGGCAAGTCGCTTAAAAGGTACAGCAAGTGCTGTGATGCAAGAACGTAAAAACCAAGCTTTTGTTGCTGATATTTTAGGCAGTGAGCAAATTGCTCGTACTGGTGATTCAGATGCAGCCGCTGCGCTTCGTCGTGTTACGGGTATTACACTTGTTGATGGTAAATTCATTTATGTGCGCGGTTTAGGAGAACGTTTTTCTAGTACGCAATTAAATGGTGCTGCTGTGCCAAGCCCAGACCCCACTCGTACGGTAATACCATTGGATTTATTTCCATCAAGTATTATTGAATCTTTATCGGTTCAAAAATCTTACTCACCAAGTATGCCTGCGCATTTTGCAGGAGGTAATATTGATGTACGCTTAAAAACCATTCCCACCGATTTTATTTTTAATATAAAAGGTAAGTTAGGCGGTAATACGAATAACTTTGATGATGGTTTAACCTACAATGGTGGCGATGATGATTGGTATGGTATTGATGACGGTACCCGCGAAGCACCCACAGAGCTTATGCAATTATGGAAAAGCTATACACCTATTAATGATTTAAGCCAAGAAAAAAATAGACAAGTAGCTGCTCAACTTAACCGTGATTATGATCCTAAAAAGGAAAGTGTAAAACCTAATACGGGTTTAGATGCCACTTTAGGTAACAAATTTGACTTTGAAGACTTCAGATTCGGCTTTTTATCTGCGATTTCTTATGATAATAAGTGGGAAGTGTCCGAAGGCTACGAAGGGCAAGACTTTACTCAAGGTTCAGAAGGGCAATGGTCGTTAGTTCGTGGTTTTGATGAAGTAGAAACCACCGAGCATTCAGTGCGTTATTCTGGCATGATAAGCTTAGGCTTAGAATATCGTCGTGACCATCGTATCGACTTTACCTCACTTATTTTACATGACACTCGTGATGAAATAAGTGATAAAAGAGGTAACACGAACAACGTAACTATTACTGATGGTTTACGAGTTCGTGACACTGAAGTGATTTACGAAGAACGTGAAATGATTTCTAATCAGCTGCGTGGTACTCACAACTTTAATAACTGGTGGGGTTTAGGTATTGATTGGTTCTATTCTGATTCACGCTCTAATCGTTATGCACCAGGTAACATTAGCACACGTTACATTGTTGCTGATGGCGCTAATGGTCAACCAGAAGATGGACTTTTTGACTATATCAACGAAAGCTCACTGAGAAAAGCGACTACAGCAACACGCTATAGCTTCCAAGATCTTGATGATAAAGTAGAGAACTATGGCTATAACGTATCATTACCACTCACTGTTGATACAACTGAAATTGAGTTGAAATTTGGTGGTAACTTTGTTAAAAAATCACGTGAAGCTTTTGCTCGACGCATAGATATTAATACCTTAGCTTTTGACAACATAGATTTAACTGGTTATCAGTTAAATGACATACTAACTGATGATGTGATGTTGAATCATCCGTTAAGTGGTAATGAAATTATTATGCGTGATACCTCTGTCGCTGGTGATGATTATTACTCTGGACAGATGATTGATGCTTATTATGTTGAAGCAGATTTCTTTTTCAATAATACTTTTCGTGTCACGGGTGGTGTTCGTTATGAAGACTTTAGACAAGTCGTAGCACCACTTGATCCCGCAACAGGTATGTTTGATTTACCCGCAGAGCCAACAAACGAAGATTTAGCTGATTTAGCCTTCAATGAAGATGATTTTTTTGGTGCTTTAGCACTAACTTACCTATTAAATGATGAAATGCAATTTAGAGTATCAATTGGTAATACAACAATACGTCCTGATCTTCGTGAAGTTGCACCCGCGACCTATATTGATCCATTAACAGGTTTCCCTATTGGTGGTACACCAGGTATAGAAAGCACCGACATAATCAACTATGACTTACGTTGGGAATGGTACATGGAAACAGGTGAAAACTTATCGGTTGGTTTATTCTATAAAGATATGGATATGCCAATTGAATCGGTTCAATCACCATCACAAGATGGTCCGCCACTTATTCGTATAGCCAATGCTAAAGATGGTTATGTGTATGGTGTTGAATTAGAGTTCTTAAAAGACTTTAACTTCTTGGGTGATTTAGGACTTGTTAACGGTGCTGATTTGTTTCTGTCAGGAAACATCACGATAAGTGAATCTGAAATCAATATTGATACGCAACGTGTTGTAGAACAAACAGGTGTGTCTACCAGTATTACTAACCCAACACGTAGAATGACAGGTCATTCACCATATGTGCTTAACTTCAATTTAGGTTGGGATGCTCCTAATGGTAATCATAGTGCTACTTTAGCTTATAATATTTTTGGTGAGCGTATTATGTTGCCAGGAATTGAAGGAAAAGATGAAGGTTATGAGCAACCATTCCACTCACTCGATATGGTATACACTTATTATCCTACTTTTTCCTCAACCCTAACTTTTAAAGTTCAGAACCTTTTAGGTGAAGATAAAGAGTTCGAGTTTGAAGATACTTTATCGAAAAGTGAAACCAGAGGCACTCGCTTTGAAGTAGCGCTGAAGTGGGATTTTTAATCCTGTAACTTGTAACAATATTGATGAATATAAAAAGGCTTGTGATTGCTCATAAGCCTTTTTTTGTGCTTTATTCTTATTGATATTAAATAGCTATTAACAAACCTGCGCGCGCATATTACTGGGTGTCATACCTGTCCGTCGCTTAAAAGCTTTACGAAAGATTTATTACAAAATCAAATGATACAAATAGAGCATTATTATTTCTCTTTAGCTGCAGGACGGGGTTTATATAGGTTTCACTAATAAACCTTGTTTAGGTAATGTTTACATAACGGGCTGTTTCACAGCTAACAGGTATTAGTAATTAAAAGTTTAACTTTAAACCCACAGAGGCTTGCTTTTGTGCTTCAACAACTAGTTTTTCTTGTAAATCTACTTGTGTTGCCGAGCGAATAGTCAACTGATTTTTCTGATAGTTTATTTTCATAGAGGTATTGAAGGGCTGTATACGCCCTTGGGTAAATATAATGCTAAGGCGCAAAATTTGTATTAATAAGTAAGTGCGTTCTTCATTGTCTGAAAGGTTGTCTGTTTTATTTGTATTTAGTGTGATTTTTGCACGGTGATTACGTACTAATACAACAAGGGTTTCTTTCTCTTTTTCGCTAAAACCTGGCATTTCACTGTGTTCAATAATATAAGCACCGTGTTGTTGGCGTTTTTTTGAATTGATAACGATACCTATTTCATGCAGTTGTGCTGCCCAGCATAACAGGCTAAATTCAGAACGCGTTAATTGAGCCGTGGTGTTCTTTAGCTGCTTGTTGATTATGGTTAGTTGATGTAAAACACGTTGGCTAAAGGCTTGATCTATGTGATATAAGCTCATTAAATTATGGATAGTTCTTTCTCGAATATCAATATCAGTACGTGATTGGCTTAAACTATATAAAACGCCTTCACGTAAACCACCTAAACTAAACTTCATTTGCTTAATGCCTAACTGGCTAAAGCAGCTTGATAAAATAGCCACTGCGCCAGCTAATAATGGTCGTCTAGCATCTTCTAAAGTACGTAGTGGAATGTTATTACAATGCTGCCAGCCAATAAGCTGTTTAACTAAACGTTTTAAGCGTTTTTCGGTAATTTTATTATCACCATAAAGTTCAAGCATTACTTGGCTTATGGTTTTAATAGAGCCAGAAGTACCCAATATGGTTTTACTGTTTGACTCTCTATAATAATCTGCAATGCCAGTTAATTGTTGAGCTGCATGTTTTTTTGCATCATGCATGGCTGTAGATGTTATTTCACCATTGAGAAAAAATTTTTGTTGAAAACTAATACAACCCATCGTTAGGCTATCAGTGAGCGAGGTATAAAATTTATGACCCGTAACTAGTTCGGTGCTACCGCCACCAATATCAATAATAAAGGTGCGGCCTCGCAAGGGTTGCGTATGAGCTACACCTTTATAAATAAGTTCAGCCTCTAACTTTCCTGAAATGATTTCGATAGGATAGGGCAATATTTTTTTTGCTAACTTGATGAATTTTTGACTATTGCTCGCTTGACGTAAAGCTTGAGTGGCAACAATACGAATGGCACTATTAGGAATATTTGCCAGTGACAAATTAAACTCATGTAAGCATGCTAGTGCTTTTTCTATTGCAGATTCACTTAAATTATTAAATTTATCTAAACCTTTAGCAAGACTAACTGATTGCTTTTGACGGTGCATTATTTGTAAGCAACCATCTTGCTCGCGAGCAATAATTAAATGAAAACTATTTGAACCTAAATCAAGAGCAACTAAATGGTTTGTTTTGGTTTCAATAGTGTTAGTCATGGCATATCGCTAATTTTTGGTTTGATTAAAGGTTATGTCTTTTGTTTGTTGTTGCTTTTTAAGATAATGGTAAATAGCAACTTGAGAGCGTATTTTAGGCTTTTTTGTACTAAGTTGATATTGATTTGTTTGTGTAGTGTCTAAAGATCTTGCTTTAGTGTTATCACTTAACTGAATAGCGATAATATCAATAATACTTTTTTTAACTATTGGGCAATAGATAGGACAACCTACTTCAACACGTTCGTCTATATTACGGCTCATCCAATCAGCAGAAGAAATATACACCGCAGGAACAGCATTATTTTCAAAAATAGCCACTCTTGGATGTTCTAAAAAACGATCAACAATACTGATTGCAGTGATATTTTCACTCTGATTTTTTATCCCTGTTACTAATGAGCAAACGCCACGAATAATTAATTTAATTGCCACACCCGCATTACTAGCTTGGTAAAGCTTATTTATAAGACCATGGTCAACTAAGTTATTCACCTTCAAGGTAATGCCACTAATTTTTTTCTGCTGGGCTGATTTTATTTCGTTATCTATCAGTATTTCAATTTTACTACGTGCATTAATAGGAGACACAATTAAATGCTTGAAGTTAAACTTTAAATATGGTGATTTTATAAAATCAAATACTTGTGATACCTCATTGGTTATTTCGGTTTGGCAGGTAAATAAGCTAAAGTCAGTATAAATTTTAGCATTCTTCTCATGGAAATTACCAGTACCTACATGTGCGTAGTGAACTAAGTTATTGTCTTCTGTACGACTGATTAAGCATATTTTTGCATGTACTTTTAAATTTGAAATACCAAAAGTAACATTAGCACCAGCATTAGAAAGAACTTCAGCCCAGTGTAGATTTGCTTGCTCATCAAAACGTGCTTGTAATTCAATGTTTACCAAAACTTCCTTACCATTTTTTACCGCTTCAGTAAGAGCTGCAATTACACGAGACTTTTTTGCAACGCGATAAAGTGATATTTGTATTTTAGTTACTTTAGGATCATAGGCTGCTTGGCGTAGCATTTCGGTAAAATGAGAAAACTTATGGTACGGATAGTACAATAATATATCACGCATTTTTATCGCGCTAAACACATTATCGTAACGAGTAAAGTCATGCTGTTCAAATGCTGGGAGTTTTTCATGCTCTAATGTTTTATCACCAAGGTTTGGAAACTCAATAAAGTCTTTAAAACTATGATAACGACCACCTGAAATTAAACCTTGATTCGACACAATAGACAGCTGTTCGGTTAAAATAGCTAACATTTTTTGTGGCATTTTTTTATCGTACACCAAGCGAACGGGTACAGCTTTAATACGCTGTTTTAGGCTAGACGATATTTGCTCTAACAAGCTTTGGCTAAATTCATGGCTAAGATCAAATTCAGCATCTCTGGTAAGTTTCATTGAGTAGGCGTGGATGCTGTCAAATTCAAAAAATCCGCTGAATATTTGTGTTAAGCAATGACGAATAACATTATCAAGTAAGATAATACTCACGTCTTTTTTATCGGTGGTAGGTAAAATAATAAAGCGAGGTACACTGCTGCTAGGTACTTCTACCAGAGCATATTGGTAATATTCACCTTTACGCATAGACACCATTAAATAGGTAGAATCATCATTAATATGATCGGCTAAATTTACCTTCTCGTTTAAAATTAAAGGAAATATATAGCGACGTATTTTGTCTTTAAAGTATTGCTCTAACCATACAATGTGCTCAGGAGATAGTTGTATTTCATTAATAAGATGAATGTTTTTCGTTTCTAATTGTTGCAGTAGTAGTAAATATGTTTCATCAAAACTTGTTTGTAAGGAAATAACTTTTTCTTGAATACGATCAAACAAATTTATGGCTTGTTTTTTCTGTGCTTTATTATTTTTGTGTAACAATACATTACGACGAACATTTGCCACTCTAACACGGTAAAATTCGTCCATATTACTTGAATATATGCCTAAAAATCTTAAGCGATCTAATAAAGGTACACTATTATCTTGAGCTTCTTGTAGTACTCTGTGATTAAACGAAAGCCAACTAAGTTCTTTTTCAAGAAAATTCATTTCAATATTACTCCGTACTTTATCTTAATAGCCATTTAACACAGAATTGATATGTTATATGCAAATTGGTTAACTATCGAAAATAGTCTTATTTTTAGAGTATAAATATTAAAGGAGGTTTGTTTCATTTTTATGATAATAGCTAAATGGGTTGAAATAAAACTGTCATATTTTTATAACTTAAGTGTCACATTTGCTCGGTAGAATTTATCTCAATTATTTTATGACAAGAGATAGGTAAACCGATGAAGTTATCACACCTTGCCAAAGCAAGCTTATTCGTTAGCCTTAGTGCGAGCAGTTTGCACCATACAAGCGCTAACGCCAACACTCCAAATCAAGAACAACAATTGAACCAAGTGGTTGCAGCAGGGCAACAGATTAACCAATCTGCGGCTAACTCACAGTTGAAAGTAAATGGATTCACTGAGCAAGTTCAAACCAAGTTACAACAATTTAATACGGTTACTAAAGAATTAGATGGTTTGAGCGTGTATAACCAACAAATGCAAGCCCAGCTTGACAATCAAGTTGCAGAGCTTACTCAGCTAGCTAAATCTATGGAAGAAGTTAGCGTTATTGAACGACAAATCTCGCCTTTGATGGCGCGAATGATTTCTACGTTAGAAAACTTTGTAGATCTTGATGTTCCTTTCCTACCACAAGAGCGCAGTAAACGGGTTAATGACTTAAATAGCATGATGGTTCGTGCTGACATTTCGGTTGCTGAGAAATTTCGCCGAGTGTTAGAAGCCTACCAAGTAGAAGTTGATTACGGACGAACTATAGAAGCTTACAGCGGGCTTTTAGCCGTTGAAGGCCAAGAAATGGATGTTGATTTTTTGCGTGTAGGTCGAGTGAGCTTTATCTACCAAACTCGAGACGGCAGTCAATTAGGCCAATGGGATCAAAAAAGCAGCCAATGGAAAATACTTTCACAAGATTATCGATTAGGTGTTAATAAAGCACTTCGCATTGCTCGAAAACAACTAGCGCCTGATTTGATTATGGTGCCACTTACTAATACCCAAGCCAAGCTATAGCAGAGAACTGATCATGATGACTATTAATAATGTTAAACAGTTAACAGCTTTTAGCCAAAACTGTAAAAAAGTAAAAAAGAGAGTACAAGCAGTACAAGCAATAGCGCTTTTTTTCACCCTATTAAGTGGTGCGAGTATGGCGCAACAAGCAACAAATTTAGATGATTTATTACGCCAACTTGAGCAAGGGAAAATAGCTCAGTCTGAGCAAAACGAATCAAGAGAAGCTGAATTTAAAGCAAAAGTTAATCAACAACAAACGATGCTAAATAGCGCTAAAAGACAAAGAGATTCAGCAATAAAGCTAAGCAGTCAACTGGAACAAAATTTTGCTGATAATGAAATAAAATTAGCTAATAAAACAAATGCCTTAGATAAACGTTTAGGTGAGTTAAAAGAGTTATTTGGCGTATTACAACAAGTGTCAGGTGATACTCGTAGTAAATTTCAAACGTCAGTTATTTCAGCACAAATACCAAACCGTGGTCAATTTCTAGATGAGTTTGCACAAAGTATGGGAGCAAGCAGTAAGTTAGCTTCAATTGAAGAAATTGAACGAGTATGGTTTGAACTACAGCGTGAAATGACCCAAAGTGGAAAAATACACACCTTTGAACGTGAAGTAGTGTTGGCAAATGGTGAAAGAAAAAATGCTGATGTTACGCGCATTGGTGGTTTTAACTTAGTGTCTAATGGTAAGTACTTAGAATATATTGATGAAACTGGCACGGTAGCTGAATTAATCAGACAACCTTCAAATCGTTTCTTATCAACGGTTGACGCATTAACTCGTAACAAAGAAACCGCCAGTAAAGAAACTATTGCTTTTGCGTTAGATCCAACAGGTGGCTCAATTTTAAATTTATTAGTTCAAGCCCCTGATTTACGTGAACGTGTTGACCAAGGTGGTATTGTTGGTTACATAATTTTAGCTATCGGTGCTATAGGTTTACTTATTGCGCTAGTTCGTTTTGTTAACTTAGTTGCGGTAGGCGCTAAAGTTAAGCGTCAGCTTAAATCAAATAAAGCGTCAAATGACAACCCGTTAGGTCGTGTTATGCAGGTAAAAGACAATAACCCTAACTTAAATACTGATGCTTTAGAGCTAAAACTTTCAGAATCAATTTTACGTGAGTTACCTAAACTTTCTAGCATGTTAACGCTGATTAAAATTATTTCAGTTGTTGCCCCATTAATCGGCTTACTTGGTACGGTAACAGGAATGATAAACACTTTCCAAGCGATTACATTATTCGGTACAGGTGATCCCAAATTAATGGCAGGTGGCATTTCACAAGCGTTAGTGACTACGGTACTTGGTCTTGTTGTTGCTATTCCAATGGTATTTCTATTCGCTTACCTTAATAGTCGCAGCAAAAATATTATCAATATTTTACAACAAGAAAGCACTGGTATTATCGCTGAACGTAGTGAAAATTCCGAGCTGGCAGGTCAAGGAGTATAAACCGTGATTGCCTTAACAGAAATGTTTAATGTCATTGTTGAATTCATGGATACAGGCGGACAAGTATTAACCGTTATAGGTTTCGTTATTTTTATTATGTGGTTGTTAATTTTTGAACGCTTTGTTTTCCTTTTTGTGGGTTATAGAAGTGTTAAGAAGCACTTTATTGAAATGTGGCAAAGTCGAAGTGAACACACCTCTTGGAATAGTGAGCAAATTCGTATTGCAATTATTTCTCGAGGAGCAACTAAATTAAACCGTAATATAGTGTTAATTCAATCGCTTGTAGTTTTATGTCCGTTGCTAGGTTTGTTAGGAACAGTCACTGGTATGATTGAAGTATTCGACGTTATGGCTATTTCAGGTAGCGGTAATGCTCGCTCAATGGCTTCTGGTGTTTCTCGTGCCACTATTCCAACTATGGCTGGTATGGTGGGATCATTATCAGGTGTATTTACCGTAGCTTGGATCAAAAGGAACGCTCAAAAAGAAACCGAATTATTAGCAGACAGTTTAGCTACAAGCTATTAAAAAAGCATAAACAACATAGCCTTAATGAGTATTTTTATTAGGGTTTGTAGATAAAATAAAGTAGGAATAAAGTAATGCGTCATTTAAATAAAATGTTACAAGCGCAGGAAGAATCAACAGAAATTGATATGACTCCCATGTTAGATGTGGTGTTTATTTTATTAATTTTTTTCATCGTTACAGCTTCTTTTGTTAAAGAATCAGGAATTGATGTTAACCGTCCTGAAGCGGCAACTGCAGTGAAAAAAGACCGCGCCAATATACTTGTTGCTATTAGTGATAAAGGTGATATTTGGATTAATAAACGTAAAGTAGATATTCGTAGCGTACAAGCAAATATTGAGCGTTTAAAAGCTGAAAACCCGCAGGGAACTGTTGTGATTCAAGCGGACAAAAAAGCAACCACAGATATTTTAATTAAAGTGATGGATTCAGCGCGAGCCGCTGGTGTGTTTGATGTATCTATTGCTGCGCAAGAAGCGTAGTTACTGCTGGAGGAAATTAGCGTGGCTAAAGTAATAGTACGTAGTGGTGCTCGTTATGTTATTGCGGGCGCAATGGCACTAATCATGACTTTTTTATTGTTTTGGGGTATGCAAAAACTCATTGCTGGCGGCAATGGCGCAATGTCAGAGCCAGTAAAAGGCAATGTACTTGATTTTATTCGCTTGAAAAAAGATGAGTCTGTTGCAAAAAAAGAACGAAAAATGCAGAAGCCGGCGAAGCCAAAAGAGCCGCCACCGCCAATGAATGCACCACCTATGCAACAAAGCAACCCAAATGCAAGTGCAACAAAAAACAGTTTCACTGCTGATATACAAGCAGATGCAGGTTTATCGGGTGGTTTGAATTTAGATAGTAGTGACGGTGACTATTTACCTATTGTTAAAGTTGCTGCAATTTACCCACGTCGCGCACAAGCACGCGGTATAGAAGGTTTTGTTGTTGTGTCGTTTACGGTAACAAAAACAGGGGCAGTAACTAACCCTGTAGTAGTACGAGCAGAGCCTGAAGGAGTATTTGACCGTGCAGCACTTAATGCCGTAGTTAAGTTTAAGTATAAACCACGGGTTGTTGATGGTGTTGCTATGGCCGTTGCAGGTGTACAAAATAAAATTAGTTTTGAAATAGACGGTTAGCAAGATGACGAGTGACTAATTTGGGCCATGTCACTTGTTGCAAACAGATAAATAAAAAAGAGAAGAATGAAATGAAAGTAAAAATTTCTTTATTACTCGCTTCAACCATAAGTTTGGTAGCGCTACTACCCTCAAATCATGTTATGGCTAAAACTAGTGAACAAGCAAGTAGCAAGCAAGCAGAAGCTAAGCAAGAGCACAAAAGCTATCGTGCTAGCAAAAAAGTGCCAGCCATGCGTAACCGTGTTTACACACAACTTGCCCGAGCACAAAAACTTGCAGATGAAGGCAATAAATCTGCTGGTTTTGAAGTGTTATCTGAAGTTGAAGGGCGTCTTAGTAGCTTAAATGGTTACGAGCAAGCAATGCTTTATAACTTTTATGGTTTTATGCATTATGCTAATGATGATATTGAAAAAGCTATTATTAGTTTTACAAAAGTGATCCGCGATGAAAGCGCTATTCCAGATAGCTTACTTATTTCTACTAATTACTCTTTAGCGCAACTTTCCATGCAGAAACAAGATTATGCTGGCGCACTAACACATTTGAAATTGTGGCAAAAAATAAACGCCAAACCTTTAACGTCTAATCAAGATATGCTTTTTGCGCAAGTGTACTACCAAGATAAACAGTATGTTGATTGCTTAATGCACATTGAAAATGCAATAAGTACAGCGAAAGAAAAAGATAAGTTACCAAAAGAAAATTGGCTTGTTTTACAACGCGCAACTCATTATGAACTAAATCAGCCTAAAAAAGTAACTAAGGTAATGGAGCAACTTGTACGCTTGTACAGCAAGCCTCAATATTGGTTGCAACTTGCGGGTATGTACGGTGAAGTGGGCGAAGAAAATAAGCAAATAGCAGTAATGGAAGCAGCATATCAAGCGGGTTACATTACTAAATCAAGCGAGATCATAACACTCGCACAATTATATCAATTCCACGGTGCTCCTTTTAAAGCGGCTGAATTATTAAACGATGCCATTGCAGTTGGTACTGTCGTTCCAATAGAACAAAGTCTAGACTTGCTTGCCCGAGCGTACCTTGGTGCAAAAGAATCAGGCAAAGCGATTAACGTGTTAAAAGAGTTATCAAAAATCGTTGAACATGGCAAGTATGATGCATTATTGTCACAAACTTACTTAAATACAGAGCAATGGAAACAAGCTATTTTCTATGCTGATACAGCTATTGTAAAGAGTAATGGTGATAACTCGGCATCTTATTTAGGTAACATGTATCTTGCAAAAGGTATGGCAAACTTTAATTTAAAACATTTTAAGGATTCGCTCTCAGCTTTTGTGAAAGCAGAAAAGTTACCAAAGATTAAAAAAACAGCTCAACAATGGACTAAATATGTTAAGCGTGAACAAGAAGATTTTCAAAGGTATCAGCAAGTAAGCCTAGTTAGCATTAACTAATTTAATTGAAATTACTCTACTTAATTAAGCGTCTTCGGGCGTTTTTTTTTGCCCACAAAACTGACAGGAATTATAGACTTAAATAAACAATAGAAAAGTATATATGCACGGCTAACCGTAATTTGTTTGGTTGTATTGATTAGGTGATAAATATATAAAAAACAAATGGTTAATTGTGCTGTTGTACCTGTTGTAGATAAGTGAAAATGCAATATTTTCTTAATGTAAAGGTCATTGTTTTGTCACATTTTAAAAGCATACTTCTTCGTATTATAAATACTCAAAATTCTCTTAAGGGATAACTATGTATAAATCACGTAAAAAAAGTTTAATTGCTTTAGCTATATCGTCAGCATTTGCATTTAATGCTGTCGCAGAAGAAGTGGTTAATGAAGAAAGTGCCATGGAAGAAGTTTCTGTGGTTGCCAAAAAATTATCGCATGCTAATCATGAAATTGATGTGCAAATGACACAACAACACTCCACTATCTCTAGTGTATTAGCGTTAATGGACAACTTACCTGGTATCAGTATCAATGAGGGCGATGCCTTTGGTGGTGATGACTGGTCTACTTCTATTACTATGCGTGGCTTTACTATTGATGGTAACCAACAGCAATTAGGTATGACAATTGACGGAATTCCTAACGGCGGCTCTAACTACGGTGGTGGCGCTAAGGCAAATCGTTATATTGATGCTGAGAATCTAGAGACTATTCAGGTTTCACAGGGCACTTCTGATATTTCTTCGGCCTCGTTAGAAGCGCTTGGCGGTACCTTTAATTTTGTTAGTGCTATGCCTGCATTTGAAAAAGCGACTAAGTTTGCTTTTACTACTGGTGATCATGATGCTGCACGGTATTTTGTTCGCCATGACACAGGAAAATTATTTGGTAATACCTATGCCTATGCTAGCTACTCATCAACATCAACAAGCCGTTGGGTTGGTGAAGGCTCTAACGGTGGAATGACTAGAGAGCATGCAGAGCTTAAATTTATTACCGAGTTAGGAAGCTTAAGTATTACGGGCCGTCTATCTTATGATGATGCCGATGAAGATAACTACAACTCAGTCAGCAAAGAGCAGTTTGAACAAACCCCAGATTGGGATCAATTAACATGGAATTGGACTGGTGTTCCTCACTTTGATCAAATGTTTGCTGAAGGTTGGTCAACATTACGTGAAAACACCTTAGGTTATGTGAAGTTTGAATACGATATTTCATCAAACATGCACTTTCAAATAACGCCTTATATGCATAAAAATGAAGGCCGTGGTGACTGGATTCCACCCTATTTAGTAGCGGCAGTTGACGAGCAAGGTAACCCAACTACTGAAGGTGGAACCATTACAGGTTCTTATGGATTTACGGATCAATTAGGTAACCCATTAGCACCTGCGGACGGCTGTACTGACAATTTATCTTGGCCTTGGAATTCAGGTCCTGGGTTAGCCCCTTCTTGTTACGACCAGAGTGCTATTCCAGTTATGTCATATCGTCATACGAATTATGAAAAAGAACGTGTAGGCGTAACGGCTAACTTTGATTGGTCAATTGGTATTAACGATATTGCGTTTGGCTTATGGGCTGAATCTGCTGACCGCGATGAATCACGTACTTGGCACAAAGTAGTTGATGCCCG
Source organism: Colwellia sp. (assembly GCA_016745015.1). GTDB lineage: Bacteria > Pseudomonadota > Gammaproteobacteria > Enterobacterales > Alteromonadaceae > Colwellia. The sequence goes on along the minus strand of JADGDH010000001.1, from coordinate 68,163 downwards.
CGTGTACCATCATTTTGATTCAACGCCTTACTGGACACAATATAGCAACAATTTCCAAACAGATACGTTAAAACTATATGCTCAAGACACGCTTGATTTTGGAGCCCTTAGTGTCAATGTTGGTGTGCAAAAATATTTTGTTGATATAGAAAAATATGACAACTTTGCTAAAGCGGTTACGGGTAAAGTCAATAGTGATTCAGATGTTTTATTAAGTACAGGTGTTATTTATCAAGTAAATGAAAATGTTGAAGTCTTTGCAGGTTACAGTGAAAATTTCTCAGCTATTAAAGATGGTGTGTTAGAGCGAGATGCATCAGCACTGAGTGACATAGAGCCCGAAACCGCTGAAAACATTGATTTAGGTATCCGTTATAGCAACGAAAAGATAAATTTTTCTGCGACTTATTACACTATTTCATTTGATAATCGCATCACCTTTATTGCTCCAGGTAGTGATACTTCAGGTATTGATTACACTATAGGCACCAATGGTACTTACTTGAATGTAGGTGGTATCGAGTCAGATGGTTTTGAATTAAGTGCTAGCTATCGCTTTAACGATAATTGGGATATTTACTCTTCATACACTAACAATGACTCAACCTATGTGGGTAATGCACCTGGCTTTGAAGCCGGGGATAAAGTAATTGATTCTGTTGATGATATGTTTGTATTGTCTACCAACTATACGCTTGAAAGTTTCCACGCTGGACTTTCAGCCAAATACACTGGCGAGCGTGGAGATGCTGATTCATATACTATTCTTGATTTTAACGCTGGTTATTCTGCAGTCATTGACAGCAACGTGTTCAAATCATTTGATTTAGCCTTTGTTGTTAACAACTTAACAGACGAAAATTATTTATCTACGGGTACGGGTAATGGCACTACATTCTTCATTGGCGCACCGCGTACTGCATCAATGACATTTACCGTTAATTTCTAATTGTAATTGTAACTGTAGCAAATAAAAAGCATACCTAATGATAACCAAGTAAATAATATTTGCTTGGTTATTTCTATTTTAAACACTTTATAAACTGGCTAACAAAATGTCTAAATATTTATTTATCGCCTTACTATTCATCAGCGCTGCTACCTTAGCTGAAACCAACACCGCACCAAACTCAAAAACAAGCAATGCTAAGAACTTAGTATTAGTCACCATCGACGGTTTACGCTGGCAAGAACTATTTGGCGGTGCTGATGTTAACTTGCTTAATAATGACAAGTTTGTACGAAAATCAAGCCACACTAAAGAGCACTTTTGGCATGACAATGAAGAAAAGCGTCGTCAGCTTTTAATGCCATTTTTTTGGAATACTGTCGCTAAAAAAGGGGTTGTCATCGGTAATAGAAAACTGGGGTCAACTATGTCTGTATCCAATAACTGGCACTTTTCATATCCGGGTTACAGCGAAATATTTACGGGTATTGCTGACCCAAAACTGAACAGTAATGAAAAAGTACCTAACCCGCATATTTCATTCATTGAATGGTTAAATACTCAAGCGTCATTTGACCATAAGCTTGCGGCTTTTGGTAGCTGGGATGTTTTTCCTGCTATTTTTAATGTCGAGCGTAATAAAATGCATGTTAATGCTGGATTTATGCCCGCTCAAGGTTACCCTTTATCTAATGAAATGAAGTTACTTAATGCTATGCAAAAAGAAATCCCTAGCCCTTGGCATAATGTCAGATTAGATAGCTTTACTTATCGCTTTGCTAAAGATTATCTATTAAGCCAAAAGCCAAGAGTGATGACTATTTCATTTGGAGAGACCGATGATTTTGCCCATGACGGCCATTACGACAGTTATTTAAGTTCGGCTCATCAAACCGATAAATTTATTGAAGATTTATGGAATACTATTCAAACAACACCTGAATATAAAAACAATACGGTGTTATTAATCACTACGGATCATGGTCGCGGCAGTAATGCTAATGACTGGCAGCATCATGCCTCTGAAGATGCTGTGAAAGAGTACATGAAAAATTTAGATACTTTTCCTAACGGTATTATAGGCTCTGAAAATATTTGGTTTGCAGCGATGGGAGCAGGTATAGAGGCAAAAGGACAAGTAGCCACACACGGCGAAGTTAAGCAAAACCAAATTGCTGCAACAGCTTTAACGTTATTAGGTAAAGATCCTCAAGCCTTTAATCCCAAAATAGGGAAAATAATTGAGGAGGTTTTCTAGTGAGAAATTCAATTTTGGTTGTGTTACTTGTTTCTAGCTTCACTTTTGGGATGCTTTCAGCACAAGCAAAAGTAGAGAAAATACTTTTTGGCTCTTGTAGTCATCAAGATAAAAGTATGCCAATTCTAGAAGCTATTAATAAAGAAAATGCTGATTTATTTATTTTTTTAGGTGATAACGTTTATGGCGATACTGAAAACATGCAAGAACTTGCTGATAAGTATGAACGCTTAGGAAATATATCAGGCATTAAAACATTGCGTAAAAATACTGACACCATCGCCATTTGGGATGATCATGATTACGGTGAAAATGATGCGGGTGCAGAATATCTTGAGAAAGAAGCTTCTAGAAAGTTAATGCTAGATTTTTGGCAAGAACCTAAAGGTTCAGTTCGCTACACTCGTAAAACAGGCATTTACACCTCGTATATGTATGGTGAAGGGGCACAGAAAGTACAGGTTATTTTACCTGACTTACGTTGGAATAGAGATACTTTAAATCATGTTTCTAAGCTTGACTATGCGCTTAAGCGTAAACCTAAAAAGATGGGGCCTTATTCACCTAGCATAGTTGAAAATGCTTCAATGCTAGGGGAAGAACAATGGCTGTGGTTAGAAAGTGAATTACAAAAACCTTCGGCGATAAAGATAATAGCCTCAAGTTTACAGATGTTACCTGAATTTACGGGATGGGAGTCATGGGCGAATTTTCCTGAGGATCGAAAACGATTATTTACGCTGATTAAAAAGCATAAAGTAAATGGTGTACTGATCATCAGTGGTGATACACATTGGGGAGAGGTCTCGAAAGTATCCTCTGAAGTAGGCTACCCGCTTTGGGAAGTCACCAGCTCAGGCTTAACGCAAGAATGGAAAAACGTTAGCCCCAATAAACACCGTGTTGGTGATTTTACTAGTAAGGTGAACTATGGTGAATTATTAATAAACTGGCAACTTAATGATCCAACTATTACTCTGCGATTAAAAAATGTTGAAGGAAATGTTTTTACTCAACATCTTATTAACTTATCAGATATTAGTGCGTATTAATTGGTTCGTAATAGTTGGTCTGAACGTATATTTTTCTGCCAGAATTTATACCCAAACTATTTGAAGATGCAGTTTTAAGTAGTTTGAGTATATACTTATTATTCACAAAGGTTATATGAGTTTACATGAAGAAACCATTGCAGTTGGTTTTCCATTTTAGGGTAAAAGCTTGTAGAAAGCGGTGTAGCTTATAATAAATCATTATTAACTACAGGTTATAAAATTTTTGATACTAAAGTTGTTAAGATTAGTACTAAACACTTATAGTAAAACAAGACTAAAGGCGTATATAAAAATAGGTATAAAAAAATTAGCATTAAGTTAATCAAATTTAGTTAAACTATTACACTAGGTGTATAACCCTGAAGGAATATCTAATGAATGAATTAAAACCTTGTTATCCTGTCTCAGACAAAGCTAAGGCGCATACTTATATTGATAGTGCAGCCTACGACGCTATGTATAAGCAATCAATAGAGCAACCTGATGTTTTTTGGGGTGAACAGGCGAAAGAATTTATTGACTGGTATCAACCATGGGATAGTGTTAGTACAGTTGATTTAAAAAATTCTGAAATAAACTGGTTTTCAGGTGCTAAATTAAACGTAAGTTATAACTGTATTGATCGCCATTTAGCGACTAAAGCAAACAGTACCGCTATTATTTTTGAAGGCGATGATCCTTCGGATGATTTAAAAGTTACATATCAAGAGTTACATGATCATGTGTGTCGTTTTGCTAACTTATTAAAAGAACGTGGCGTTAAAAAGGGCGATCGTGTTTGTATTTACATGCCGATGATACCTGAAGTGGGTTATGCCATGTTAGCGTGTGCCCGTATTGGTGCCATTCATTCGGTTATATTCGGCGGATTTTCTACTGAATCAATTAAAGCGCGTGTACTTGATGCTGATTGTAAGGTGATTATTACGGCCGACCAATCTCTTCGTGGTGGTAAGTGTATTCCGCTTAAATCGAATGTTGATGCTGCTGTAGTTGATTGTCCTAATGTGCATTCAGTTATTGTTGTTACTCGTACAGGTGGTGATGTAGCTTGGAATGAGAAAGTAGATATTAATTATGCTGATGCAGTCGCTAACTTACCTGCTATTTGCGAACCTGAAGTTATGGATGCTGAAGATCCATTGTTTATTTTATATACATCTGGTTCAACAGGTACACCAAAAGGTGTTGTTCATACTTGTGGGGGATATATTGTATATGCTGCCATGACTCATAAATATGTATTCGATTATAAAGAAGATGAAATATACTGGTGTACTGCTGATGCAGGTTGGATCACTGGTCATTCTTATATCTTTTACGGCCCATTAGCTAATGGCGCCACAACATTAGTATTTGAAGGTGTACCTACATACCCTGATGCTGGTCGTTTTTGGCAAGTATGTGAAAAACATAAAGTTAATGTGTTTTACACAGCACCAACTGCGATTCGTGCTTTAATGAGTCTTGGTAATGAATTGGTTGATAAGGCCGATCTTTCTTCACTACGTTTACTCGGTACAGTAGGTGAACCCATTAATCCTGAGGCATGGCATTGGTATTATGAAGTTGTGGGCAAAAGCAAATGCCCAATTGTAGATACGTGGTGGCAAACAGAAACCGGTGGTATCATGATTACTTCATTACCAGGTTCGGTTGATATGAAACCTGGCTGTGCAGGTAAGCCATTCTTTGGTGTACAACCCGCATTATTTGATAAAGATGGCAATACGTTAGAGGGTGAAAATCAAGGTTTATTAGTGATGACCGCTAGCTGGCCAGGACAATTACGTACTGTATATGGTGACCATAATCGTTTCTATCAAACCTATTTAAGCCAATATCCAGGCAATTACTTCACAGGTGATGGTGCTAAGCGTGATGAAGATGGTTTTTATTGGATCACTGGTCGTGTTGATGATGTATTAAATGTATCAGGTCATCGCTTAGGTACTGCTGAAATTGAAAGTGCTTTGGTACTTCATCCTGCGGTTGCTGAAGCTGCTGTTGTGGGTTACCCACATGAAATTAAAGGGCAGGGTGTATATTGTTATGTAACCTTGATGGCGAACGCAGAAGAGTCTGATGAGCTAAACACAGAGTTGAAAGAATTTGTTGCGAAAGAATTAGGTCGTTTTGCTAAGCCTGATTACCTGCAGTGGGCTCCAGGTTTACCTAAAACGCGTTCAGGTAAAATTATGCGTCGTATTTTACGTAAAATTGCTGAAAACGAGGTGGACAGTTTAGGTGACACTTCAACACTGGCCGACCCTAGTGTCGTAGAGGACTTAATTGCTAAACGTATAGTTCACAGTAGCTAAATGTTAAAAGTTAGTAGTGAGTTACTATTAAAGTAAAGCATAATAAAAAGCACCTGCGGGTGCTTTTTATTTTTTTACGTTCTTCTTTCCAAACAAATAAGCCCATTCTGTTATCAAAATGATATATTAATGCCAATAATAAGTAATATTTCAATGTGTTTCTGTTGTTTTTATTTATGGAGTTTTACTCTGAGACTGGGGGATTTCTCGTTGCTTGTGGCACATTGTAGGTTAGGTTTTAGCTCATGAAGTTGATGGAATAGATGCTAGTCTAAATTTAGCTCACAATATACCTCTCTTATCTAAGCTAATTTGAGCTTAAACGAGAAGCCTTGTGCAAGCTTGTTAATTGATTTGATTGTGTGCCTAGGAAAATATAAGATCTATTCATTGTAGGGGATATTTATTACCCCTTTGTCGGATTATGTTTAATATGTAAGGCGACTAACTAGAGGTCGATAATTTTATACTTCATTATTCTTAACGAACTAGTTTTAATGGAGCTGTTTCTTTTTTAATTGGTGCAATATCAACAGTATCCAACTTAAATTCGTTGCCTTTTAAACGATCAAATTGAGCCTGCTTAATACCTAGTTTTTGGCACATTCGATAAAATATTTGATAGTCTTTTTTACTGAAGTCTTCATCTTCACGGGTCATCAAGCCATCAATGTAGACGTTGTTACCATTAAAGCTAAAATTAGCAATAGCACTATAAGGTTCTCCATAGTTATCAACTCTGATCGCACGAACCGATTTGACTTCAAATATCCAGTTATCTAATTGTATAAAACGTGACGTTGTATCTGTCATTATAGTACCTTAAAAAAAACCGGCTGATATAGTTGGGAACAGCCGGAAAGCTGCGAAAATTAATTAATAGAAAATCAATTATTATTTATTAATGTTTTCAATAAAAGCGGTATATTCGTCTTTGTTAATGGTAGCATCGCCATTTGTATCAACCTTAGCAAAAGCATTATGAAGTAGTTTGTCTGCTGCCACTTCTGCTTCGTTAAGTAAACCATTTTTATCTAAATCTAATTGGCTAAATTGTACTTGTTGCGTTGCTGATGAGTCAATTGCTATTTGTTTTACTTGCAGCTCTTCTTCCGCACTAACAGTTAATGATAATAATGTTGTTGCAAAAATAGCCAATGTTACTTTAATCAAACTTATACCTTTCATTTTAAATTCCTTAAGAAGTTAGTTGTAATGCGTAACAATTACGCAATGTTTTAATTCAAACGTAACAAAGCATAAGGTGTGCCATTGTGTTAATCTATTGATTTAAATGGTTTTATTGTTTTTTTGTTTGGTTTTGTCTTTAAAGCTTGTTGCTAATTAGAGACAGTTGTTTTTTTATAAATAATTTTATTGCAAATATTTTAAAGAACAAACAAAGAAAGTAATGAAAAATCAGCAGGTAAGATAAAAAACTGTTAAAATCACCTACTGTCTCTATTTGACGACGGCGTTGTGTTTTGAACAAATATCGCTTAAAAAGGTGTAGCTTGCTATTTACAAATAATAAATTTACTAAGATAGAGCCCTATAGTGTCTACAAAAGTGTTTACAAAAAAAAGTAAAACTATTAAGCCGCTTGATAGTGTCTTTACTTTAAGTGCCTTATCAATTAAAAAACTAACCCTTTTAGGATTCACGTTAGTTGCCTTGCCGTTAGTGGTTGCTTTAATTTACAGCGCAGTACAGGTCAACCAAATGTCTAAGCAAGCTACTAAAACAATATTTTCAGTAGCAGCATTAACAACAACTAACCGTGAACTAAATGAAAAAAAATTGAAATTAGAGCGAGTTGCTAGCCAGTATATAGTATTAAAAGATGCAGAATTAAAAGCTGATTATTTAGTACAAGAGTTACAAATTCTCCAATTGATTAATAGCAAATTAACGATTTATAATGATGATGCTTTAAGTCAATATAGTCACGATTTTTCTATAATTATTTCGAAAATTCATGAATTAATTGCCAATAGATTTATTGAAGATAATTCGTTAGAAGTTATACATTTTCATTTTGTTTCTTTAACTAAAGTTAGTCAAAGTATAAATCAACGCAGTATTGATCTAATTAACATTCAGGCAAACCAGATAAAAACAACTGCAGAGCAAGTAAGTAACACTATGATTATTAGCTTACTTATTATTCCTGCTACTTTTATTATTGCAGGGTTATTTATATTTTTAATCACCACGCCATTAAAATTATTGATAGAAAAAATTCAATCTTTAGAACAGGGAGATTTTGAAAATAAAATTGTGCTAAAAGGCTCGCCAGAAATAACAGAAATAGCTGATGCACTTGAAATTATGCGTTTACGTTTGCATGCGTTGGAATTACAAAAATCTAGTTTTATTCGTCATATTTCACATGAATTAAAAACACCATTGGCGGCAATTAGAGAGGGAACTGAGCTACTCTACGATAACAGTGTTGGTAAGCTAAATGACGAACAAAAAGAGGTTTGTCATATAATTAAGGCAAGCGTTAACCGGTTACAACGTTTAATTGAAGACTTATTAGATTTTAATATTGTTTTAGACTCAACTAGCTTACAAGACAGTGAAAAAATATTATTACAACCATTATTAGAAAGTGTATTAGCCGATCACAAACTAGATATTAAGCGTAAAGGCCTTACAATTAATCAAACCTTAGAAAATATTTTAATTCATAGTAATGCTAAGCAATTAAAAGTCATATTAGACAATATTTTGTCTAATGCAATTAAGTATTCTCCAAATAATAGCACTATTGAAATTTTAAGTGCTTTTGAGGAAAAACAATTAGAATTGTCAATTATTGACTATGGACCAGGTATTTCATCAAACATAAAAGACAAAGTCTTTGATGCTTTTTATCAAGGGCCAGCCCCAGAGAATAGCCAAATTAAAGGTAGTGGACTGGGTCTTACTATTGTTAAAGAGTTATTAATGCGACTCAATGGCGATATAAATATAGTTAACCAACATACTAATAATGATGGTAATAATAAAGGAACTTGGGTAAAGATTATGCTTCCTAGAGCCAAAAAAGTAGAGAATAAATAATGACACTATTAATACATCATTTTCTAATATATAGCTTTCGTGATTTAGGTAATAAAATAATTAGGTACAGTAGCTACTCTATTATTTTTATTAGTTTATTATTTTTAAGTGGTTGTCAATTATTACCTGAGTCAAGCAAAGAAAATGTTGAATTTAATCACTATTACTTGTGGATAAAAAGCTTAAATGATGAAGAGGTTTTACAAGAAATATCACGACAAAAGAATAATAAGCAGTCAGGTTTAGTTAAAGCTGATATGCAATTGATTATGCTCTATAGCTTGCCTAATTCTCCAATTCACAACCCTTACACAGCAAAAGCTCAATTAAATAATTATCCGTTAGAATCCTATGAATACTCCGTTTTTAATGCTGCGGATTTAGCTTTCGTTGTTATGCTAAAAGATCAACTTAATCAACAATTATTGATATTAAAGCAACTTAATGATTATAAGGGCGCTTACAAACAATCTAAAGAGTTGATTACAGTACAGCAAGCTGAAATTCTAGAAGCTAAGAAAGATATTAATCAACTTAATAAAAAAATTATTCAGCTTAAAAAAATTGAAAAAGCTATTAGTAAACATGGGCAGTAAAATAAATGAATAATAATGAAAGCCAATTTAAGAAAAAAATATTGATTGTTGATGACGATCCTAGTTTATTACGTTTACTGGGTATTAGGCTTTCTGCCGCAAACTATCATGTTGAATCTGCGGCCAGTGCAAAAGTTGCTTTGGGTATTTTAAAAAGTTTTCATCCTCATATGGTTATTAGTGATTTACGCATGGAGGGTATGGATGGAATGGCATTGTTTGCACAAATAAGGCAACAACATCCCAATATGCCAGTAGTTATAATGACCGCACATGGAACAATTCCTGATGCAATAAGTGCCACCAAACAAGGTGTATTTAGTTTTTTGACTAAACCCTTTGAAAGCCAAGAGTTATTAGAAACAGTACAAAAAGCGATTCAACTTAATCCTTCAATTACTCAACATACAATTAAAGAGTTTGCTTGGCGTGCGAATATTATTAGCCGAAGTGCCATTATGGAGTCTTTGTTACAACAAACGAATCAAGTCGCACAAAGTGATTTTAGTTTATTAATTCATAGTGAAAGCGGCACGGGTAAAGAGTTGTTAGCAAACGCGATCCACCAAGCAAGTAACCGTCGAACCAAACCCTTTACCGCAATAAATTGCGCAGCAATTCCAGAGCAGCTGTTAGAATCAGAGCTTTTTGGCCATGCTAAAGGTGCATTTACAGGTGCAGCTAAAAATCATATTGGCTTATTTGAAGCGACCAATGGTGGCACGTTATTTCTTGATGAAATAGGCGATATGCCAATGAGTTTTCAGGTGAAGTTACTTCGAGCATTACAAGAAAAAGAGGTTCGCCCAGTAGGAAGTACACAATCAATAAAAACAGATGTGCGTATCATCTCAGCAACTCATAAAAATTTGCAGCAAGCGATCATCGATAAAACGTTCAGAGAAGATTTGTATTATCGTCTTAATGTTGTAGAACTAGAGTTGCCACCACTATCACAACGGCGTGAAGATATCCCTTTATTAGCACAACATTTTTTAAAGAATGTTGAAGTTAATTCACCTATAAATATCAAGGGTTTTTCAGCTGAAGCTATGGAATTACTCATTAGTGCACCTTGGCCAGGCAATATTCGCCAGTTACAAAATGTGATTGAACAAAGTGTCGCGTTATCCACAGAGCCACTAATTAATGCTACCTTAATAAGAGGAGCATTACGGGAAAAAACATCTCAACTTCCTTCTTTTCAGGATGCTAGAGATCAATTTGAACGTGACTACCTAGCTAAATTATTAAAGCTAACTGCTGGTAATGTTTCACAAGCAGCAAAAATAGCGCAACGCAATAGAACTGAATTTTATAAATTGTTGAATAGACATCATCTTAATGCTGAAGCTTTTAGAGAAGAATAATACTAACCATGCATAAGTTAAACGATCCGAAGTTATTGAAAAATTTTTCCTATATAAATGGCTGTTGGCATAGCAGCGCTAGTGATATAACGGTTAATAACCCAGCTACTGGTAAATTAGTTACTAAGGTAAGCAATGCAGGAACTGCTGAAACAGAATTAGCTGTTAAAGCGGCAAAGGGTGCCTTTAAAGCATGGGCGGGAAAGCCAGCCAATGAGCGCTCTGTGTTATTGCGTAAGTGGTTTGATTTAATAGTGCTAAATCAAGATGATTTAGGGCGTATTCTAACGTTAGAGCAGGGTAAGCCACTGGCTGAAGCTAAAGGTGAAATTGCTTATGGTGCCGCTTTTATTGATTGGTTTTCTGAGGAAAGTAAGCGTGTTTACGGTGATACTATTCCTGCCCCATCAAGCGATAAACGCATCATTGTTATAAAACAACCTATTGGTGTTGTTGCAGCTATTACCCCGTGGAATTTCCCTAATGCCATGATTGCACGAAAAGCCGCTGCGGCGCTTGCTGCAGGTTGTACTTTTGTCGTTAGACCAGCAACACAAACGCCACTGTCTGCGCTTGCTATGGCTGAACTTGCTGAACGAGCAGGTATTCCAGCTGGTGTTTTTAACGTTGTTGTGGGTGATGATGCTCATGGTATGGGTAAAGTATTAACAGAACATAAAGACGTTGCTAAATTTACTTTTACTGGCTCTACGGAGGTTGGTAAGTCGCTTATTGGTCAATGTGCTTCTACTGTTAAAAAAGTATCAATGGAATTAGGGGGTAATGCACCATTTATAGTTTTTGATGATGCTGATATTGATGCTGCTGTTGCAGGTGCGTTAGTGTCAAAATATCGAAATGCAGGGCAAACATGTGTTTGTAGTAACAGAATTTTAGTGCAAGAAAGCGTGTTGATTGAATTTACTGAAAAGTTTGTCAAGGCGGTTAAAGGTTTGTTATTAGGTAACGGTTTAGATGAAGGAGTTACTATTGGTCCTATGATCTCAGCGCAAGCTGTTGCTGATGTAAAAAGACTTATTGATGAATCCCTTAGCCAAGGAGCACAACTAGCTTTAGGTAATAGTGACACTGGTTTTGGCGAAAGTTATTTAGCTCCTACTGTTCTTACGGGTATTACTAATGATATGCCAATAGCCAAGAATGAAATTTTTGGCCCTGTATCACCTATTATTAGTTTTAAAGAAGAAAGTGAAGCTATTTCTATCGCAAATGATACTGAATTTGGTTTAGCCTCTTATTTTTATTCTCGTGATATTGGTCGCATTTGGCGTGTAGCTGAAAGCTTAGATTACGGCATGGTGGGTATCAATGAAGGTGTTATTTCTAATGCAGCAGCCCCGTTTGGTGGTATGAAACAATCAGGAAACGGCCGTGAAGGCTCTAAATATGGTTTAGATGACTATCTTGAAATAAAATATTTATGCATGGGAGGGTTAGATAAATAAGTAGGTTCTTTAGCTAAAAATAGATAAGCAAAAGGCTGATAATTTATAGATATTATTTATAAATCATCAGCCTTTTAAATTGGATTTTTATTAATTACTAGCTGAAATGCTTTTTAGCAATGGTTAATACTTTTAGTGTGTTTGAAGCTCCAACAGTCTCCATTAAGTCACCATGAGTTAAAATAATTTTATCGCCAAGAATTAAATCTGAATTTTTACAAACAATTTTTAAAATATCATCGCTCAAGGTTATATCATTGCTGTCAGTTGAATCAAAAGCAATAGGGTAGACACCACGATAAATAGCTGTTTTATTTAATGTTTTACTATGGCGAGATACGGAGTAAATAGGTAAGCCAGAAGTAATACGAGACATCAGCTTACTTGTTTGTCCTGATTCAGTTAGTGCTATTATAGCTTTAACGCCATCTAAATGATTCGCAGCATACATGGCAGATAAGGCTATAGTTTCAGATATTTCTGTAAAGGTTAAATCCATTCTATGATTTGAAATATTCACTGAACGATGTTTTTCTGCGCCAACACAAACATTTGCCATTGCGGTAACCGTTTCTACTGGATATTTACCTGCAGCTGTTTCAGCACTTAGCATTACCGCATCAGTTCCATCAAGTACTGCATTAGAAACATCCATAACTTCTGCACGAGTGGGCATAGGTTGCTCAATCATGGTTTCCATCATTTGGGTTGCCGTAATAACAACTCGATTTAATTGACGAGATCGAGCGATAATATGTTTTTGTTTACCAACAAGCTCAGCATCACCAATTTCAACACCTAAATCACCACGGGCGACCATAACAACATCAGAAGCTAAAATAATACCATCAAGCACTTTGTCATCGTTTACTGCTTCTGCGCGTTCAATTTTTGATACTAAACGAGCATCACAGCCTGCTTCTTGGGCTAGTAAACGTGCTTCTCGCATATCTGCCGCATCACGAGGAAAAGAAACAGCGAGAAAATCAACATTGATTTTAGCGGCTAATTTAATGTCTTCTTTGTCTTTAATAGTTAATGCAGGTGCTGTTAAGCCACCACCTTGACGGTTAATACCTTTATTATTTGATAACGGGCCACCAACTGTGACTTCAGTAAACACTGACGTGTTTGAAGTTGATAAAACCTTAAGCTGTACACGACCATCGTCAAGTAATAATATGTCTCCAGTGTTAACATCTTGCACTAATTTTTTATAATCAATGCCAACTTTATCTTGGCAGCCTTGGCCTTTTTCTAAAGTGGCATCAAGTTCAAATTTATCACCAATATCAACTTTTATTGGGCCATCTTTAAAAGTGGAAATACGAATTTTAGGACCTTGTAAGTCACCTAATATACCTACATAAATACCTAATTCTTTTGCCGTTTTGCGTACATTGTTAGCTCTATCAATATGATCTTGCGGTACGCCGTGAGAGAAGTTAAGTCGTACTACGTTTACACCAGCAGCAAGTACCGCTTTTAGTGTTGCTTTATCATCTGTTGCGGGGCCAAGGGTAGCAACAATTTTCGTTCTTCTAGGCATTATAATCCTTATGATTTCTTTAAATTATTTATATTTATACAGATTGAATGAGTATAGTTTGATTTACAAGATTTTATCTTTATTGTCAAATTCTGAGTTTATTAAACTGTATTTTACTTTCTTTAAATTATATCTCAACTTACTTTGTATTAAGTTAAACCTTATTTTGTGACTATTTATAGCACGAATATATTGCATTATTATGTCATCAATATAAATAATAGGAATATTGAAGTCATTTGGGTATATCATGGTTAATAACAAGATTGTTATTTTATATTATTACTGCTTTATATAGGGGCAGTTTTATTTTTACTGTAAGTGAATTGTTGTTAATGAAAATGAGCGTTATTGTTCAATCTTATCAAGCTCAGATACGAGGTTAGAGAGTTGTTATGAATAAATTAGGTTGTCAATCTGCTAATGAAATCATTATTTTTGGTGCTTTAGGTGATTTATCTCGCCGTAAATTATTACCCGCTTTATGTCAATTAGAAGCATGTGGTTTAATTAATGAGAAAAGCCGTGTTGTTGGTGTTGCCCGTCAAACGTACAACTTAGAAGAGTTTAAAGCGATTGTATTAGAAAATATCAATAATTTTGTAAATGAAACTCTTGATGAAGGTGTTTTAGCCCGATTCATGTCACGTTTGGTTTATCAACAATTGGATATAAAAGAAGCAAGTGCTTATACAAACTTAGCTGAAACCTTATCAGCAGGTAATTTATCAACAAGCAATGATACGCGTGTTTATTATTTTTCAACATCCCCAGTAATATATGGCGATATTTGTGACGGTTTAAATCATGCAAATCTTATTAAAGATAATGATCGTGTCGTAATGGAAAAACCTATAGGTCACTGTTTAGAATCATCAAAAGTGATTAATGATCAAGTTGCACGCTTTTTCAAAGAAAATCAAATCTATCGTATCGATCACTATTTAGGTAAAGAGACTGTTTTAAATTTATTAGTGCTGCGCTTTGCAAACTCATTGTTTACGACTAACTGGGACAGGAACAGTATTGACCATGTGCAAATAACGGTTGCTGAGAGTGTTGGTATAGAAGGGCGTTGGGATTTCTATGATGAAGCAGGTCAGATGCGGGATATGATTCAAAGCCATTTACTACAAATTTTATCTCTTTTAGCTATGGAGCCGCCAGCTGATTTAAGTGCTGAGAGTATTAGGGCTGAAAAGTTAAAAGTGGTAAAAGCACTTTCCCCTATCAATTGTACTAATATGAAAGAAAAAACAGTTCGTGGTCAATATACAGATGGCTTTTTAAATGGTGTTGTTGTGCCTGGATATTTGAAGGAAGAAGGTGCAAACACAATAAGTAAAACCGAAACCTTCGTTGCTATTAAAGCTGAAATAGATAACTGGCGTTGGTCAGGCGTCCCCTTTTACTTAAGAACAGGAAAGCGTATGCCAGCTAAACATAGTGAAATTGTTGTGCATTTTAAAGAGCAGCCACATAATATCTTTAAAGATAACTACAGTGATTTACCATCTAATAAATTGACTATTCGTTTGCAGCCAGATGAAGGTGTTGAGTTACAAATGATGAATAAAATTCCAGGTATCGCTTCACAAATGAATATTCAAGAAAATAAACTGGATTTGAGTTTTAATGATACTTATAACGATCAACGCGTTATTGATGCTTATGAGCGTTTAATGCTTGAAGTGCTAAATGGTAATCAATCATTATTTGTTAGTCGTGATGAAGTAGAAGCAGCGTGGGCTTGGGCAGACAGCATTATTGATGCATGGCAAGCAACTGACGAAGCACCTAAACCCTATGCAGCTGGCTCATGGGGGCCTGTTTCTTCTATTTCTTTAATTGCGCGTGATGATCGTCAGTGGGTGGAATAATCATGTATAAATTGAATGATTTTGATAGCAGAAAGCAACTAAATGAAGCCTTAGCTGAAACCGTTAGTGAAATATTACAGTCGGCTATTACATTAAAAGGTAAAGCAAGTATTGCTGTTTCAGGTGGCTCAACACCGAAAGGTTTTTTTAACGTGCTTTCAAATAAAAAAATTGATTGGAAAAATGTGACAATCACTTTAGCGGATGAACGTTGGGTTGATAAAAATTCTAATGCAAGTAATGCCCGTTTAGTACATGAACATTTATTACAAAACAAAGCGTCTGTCGCAAAATTTTTTCACTTAAAACAAGGAGAGAAATTATGCGAAGAAACCTTAGTTGATCTTAATCTTTCGGCTAACAATACATTGTTGCCGTTAGATGTTGTTATTTTGGGGATGGGTGAAGATGGGCACACAGCATCTTTATTTCCTTGTAGTGAGCAAATAAAACAAGATTTAGATAGTGCTAATGAAAGTTTATTAATAAAAATTGAACCGAAAACAGCACCACATCAACGTATTACCTTTAGCTTCGCAGCATTAAAACAAAGTAAAAATATTTTTTTACATATTTGTGGTGAAGGTAAAAAGCAAGTGTTAAATAAAGCACTTAGCACGAATGATATTTTTGAAATGCCTATTAGAGCTTTTTTACAAGATAAAGATACTAATATCCAAATATATTGGGCTAAGTAGATTGAGAATTAATCAAAAAAGCACTAATTAAATTAATTAATAGATAAACATCAAAGAAGTAGATCTATGAAAGTAGTAATGAAAAAAGAAATAGTAGATATCACTGAACGTATTATCGTTCGAAGCGTTGTAACTCGAAAAGAGTATTTAGCTAAAATAGTGGCAGCTAAATCAAGTACAGTTCATCGTGCAAGTTTATCTTGTGGTAACCTAGCACATGGTTTTGCTGCTTGTAATACAGAAGATAAGCAAACAATTAAGGGATTAAATCACTCTGACATAGCCATAATCTCAGCTTACAATGACATGTTAAGTGCACACCAACCGTATGATAATTATCCTGAAATCATTAAAGAGGCGGTTAAATCAACAGGGGGGATAGCACAGTTTGCTGGTGGCGTTCCAGCTATGTGCGATGGTGTTACGCAAGGTCAACCAGGTATGGACTTAAGCCTTATGAGCCGTGATGTTATTGCAATGGCTGCCGCTGTTGGTTTATCTCACAATATGTTTGACGGTTCTTTAATGCTGGGTATTTGCGACAAAATTGTCCCTGGTTTACTTATTGCTAGCATGGCTTTTGGTCATTTACCAACAGTTTTTGTACCTGCTGGGCCTATGCCATCAGGTATTCCAAATAAAGAAAAAGCGCGTATACGCGAGCAGTATGCTAAAGGTGAAATTAATAAAGCTGCTTTATTAGAGGCTGAATCGGCTTCTTATCATGCAGCAGGTACTTGTACTTTTTTTGGTACCGCAAACTCTAATCAATTAGTGGTTGAAGTGATGGGATTACATTTACCTGGCGCTTCTTTTATTGCACCGAATACACCATTACGTGAAGAATTAACTAAGGCTGCAGCTCGACAAGTAACTCGTTTAACTCAACAATCAGGCAATTATATGCCAGTTGGTAAAATGATTGATGAACGCTCTTTTGTTAATGCGATAGTTGCTTTACTTGCAACAGGTGGTTCAACCAACTTAACCATGCATATCATCGCGTTTGCGCGTGCTGCAGGCATTATAATTAACTTTCAAGACTTTAATGATTTATCGCATGCCGTTCCTTTAATTACTAAAATTTATCCAAACGGGCAAGCTGACATTAACCACTTCCAAGAAGCGGGTGGTATGGCGTTATTGTTTAAAGAGTTAATTAATGCGGGTTTGCTACACGAAGATGTTGAAACCATTTGTGGTCATGGCTTAAATCGTTACACCCAACAGCCAGTATTAGATAATGGGAAACTAAAATGGATTGACAGTGTTGAAAAGTCGCTTGATGAAGATGTGATTACTACGGTTGCTAAACCATTTAGAATTGATGGCGGTTTAAAAACATTAAAGGGAAATTTAGGCACTTCTATATTAAAAACATCTTCTTTACGCGAAGGAAGTTATGTTATTAAAGCGCCAGCTGTTGTTTTTGAAGATCAACACGAACTTAAAACAGCATTTGATAATGGTGAATTAGAAAAAGATTTTATTGCTGTGATTCGTTTTCAAGGGCCTAAAGCTCGAGGCATGCCTGAATTACATAAATTAACACCACCATTGGGGGTGTTACAAGACAAAGGCTTTAAAGTCGCTTTGGTTACAGATGGTCGAATGTCTGGTGCATCAGGTAAAGTTCCAGCCGCTATTCATTTATGCCCAGAGGCTTTAGATGGTGGTTTGATCGCCAAAGTTAAAACAGGTGATATGATTAACCTTGACGGTGAAACAAGCGAGTTAACTTTGTTAGTTGACGAGCAAGAATTAGCTGCCCGTGATAATGCAGTGTTCAAAGTTAATGGGCATCATCAAGGTATGGGACGTGAACTTTTTGGTTTTATGCGACGTAACTTAAGCTCAGCAGAAACAGGTGCATGCTCTTTATTTGATGAAGATAAGAGTTAATGAGTAAGAACATTAACGTATCAACAAGTGTTGAATGTAAAAAGAGAGTAGAGAATTTATGACAGTATTAAAAAATTGGCAGATTATGCCAAAGGATCTTTTCGCTATGGGACCCATTATTCCTATTTTAGTGATTCATAAAGTAGAAGATGCTTTGCCAATTGCAGAAGCACTGTTAGCGGCGGATATTAAAATGCTAGAAGTAACTTTACGTACATCAGCAGCACTTGATGTGATTAGTATCATTGCTAAAGAATTACCAGAAGCGATAATTGGCTCAGGTACTGTTACTAATCGTCAACAATTACAACAATCTATTGATGCAGGTGCTAAATTTGCTCTTAGTCCTGGTTTAACGAAAGATCTATTACAAGCAGGTAATGAAAGTAATATTGCCTTAATTCCTGGTATTACTTCTATTTCAGAATTAATGGATGCAGCAGACTTTGGCTATGATCACTTGAAATTTTTCCCCGCAGAAGCTTTTGGTGGTGTAAATACCATCAAATCAATAGGTGGTCCATTCCCTGATATTAAGTTCTGTCCAACTGGCGGTATTAACTTAAACAATGTGCGTGATTATCTAGCTCTGTCTAATGTTGCTTGTTGTGGAGGATCTTGGTTAGTACCGAATAACGTTGTAGAGAATAAAAACTGGTCTGAAATTACTAAGTTATCTAATGAAGCACTTCACTTTTTGAAATAAGCTTTTTAAGATAAGGTTCGTAAAACAAACTTACCCAAAGTAAATTAAATGTTGTAAGGTAAACGCCATAAAGTGAATTTAAAAAGAAATTGGCTTTCTTTTACTTTTATTCGCAGTACCTTCATTTGTTGGTATTTCTTTTTTGGTTTTGTTATTTGTTGCTTTTTTTGAAAAATTATTAGCTAATGGTTTTGCAATATTTGCTGTTTGAACAGACGTTTCTTTAATTGAATTGTCAAAAGTGTTATCTGGTAAACTTTCAGTAAAGTTGTTAGTTAAATTTTCATTGATAATAACTTGTATAACCTCACCATTAAATTCAACAATATCATTATGGTAAACTTTTTTACGTTTTTGATATTCTACTTCACCATTGAGAAGAACATAACCTTCACTAATAACGATTTTTGCCTCTCCACCACCAGTAACCAAATCAGAAATTTTAAGTAGTTTGCATAACTCTATTGGTTGTTGATCTAACTGTATTTCTAAATAATTTTCTGGCATGTTTTTCTCAAAATTTTTCTAAAAAAAGTTAAAGAGGAGTTGTTTATCATTTTATCATTATTCTTCAACAAAGGAACAACCATATTTTCAATCAATGCCTTGCTTAAATAAATTTCTAATTCTCGCTGAATCCTGAGTTTGGAGTGATTTTTGAGGTAACATGAGTATAAATATTCAGGTTTTTCGATTAAATGTAGACTTTTCATTTAAAGCCAGCTTACACTGCTTACCTAACTATTTTTAGCATGACTAAAATGGCCAACAAAAAAAATAATAAAAATAAACTCACTGATATCTTCCTCGATTATAAAAATACTATTCGTGGTTTTATTAGTCGTATCGTAAAAACTGATGATATTGATGATATCGTGCAAGAAACTTTTGTTCGTAGCTACGAAGCCAATCTGAAAAAAGAAATTAAGTACGCCCGCAGTTATATGCTTAAAACAGCGCAAAACCTTGCCTTTAACCATAATGCTAAATGGGATAATAAATTCAACGACTCTATAGAGGATTTTGTTGAGCCGCCTGTCGAATTAACTAGCGCAACCTTTGAAGATGATTACGAATCGAAAGAACGTTTTTTATCTTTTTGCCGCGCCACCGACCAACTATCAAGCTCTGTACGTAAGTGCTTTATTTTAAAAAAAGTCTATGGTTTAAGCCAAAAAGAAATAGCGCAATATTTACAGTTGAGTGAAAGTACTGTTGAGAAGCATGTGGCGAAAGGGTTATTAAAAAGTGTACAATACATGAAAAAGATGAACTATAACACTAAGCAAAGCTCTAACGTTCAAATAAATAAAGTAAAAGCGCAGCCAAATGGTCGTTAAGTTGATTGCAACAACTTGTTGTGTAAATGAGTAAGTACATGAATATGCAAACCAATAATATTAGCCAATTTTATTCTAAAGAACAAATTCAAGAACAAGCTTGTCTTTGGATAAGTCGTATGGATCGTGGTTTAAACCCAAGCGAACAACAAGAGCTAGTTATTTGGTGTAATCAAAATACAAGTCATCATAGTACCTTATTTGAAATGGCTTCTTATTGGGATGATCTCTCTGTACTTAATGAGTTAAGTGGGTTATTCCCTTTAGAAAAAAGCAATAAACCCAGTAATAAATTTGCTGCTATTGCCTTAGCCGCTAGTGTTGCACTCGTGTCTTTACTCGGTGTTAACACATTCATGGATGAATCATTTTTGCCGTTTTTATCCTCTCTTCATGAACAAACCCTAATGCAAACGCAAATCTTAAGTAGTCCCATTGGTGAACAAAGTACTTTCACTATGAGTGATGGTACTCATATTCAATTAAATACTAATAGTGTTGTTGAAGTAGCTTATACAGTATCCTATCGCCAACTAACATTGGTTAGAGGTGAAGCGAGATTTGATGTTGCTAAAGATAAATCTCGACCATTTACTGTCACATCAGGTGAAAAATCTTTTACCGCTTTAGGTACTATTTTTAATGTACAAAAAGACGGTGATCATGAAATGGAATTAATGGTCACTGAAGGCCGTGTATTGATTACCAAAGCAAGCGAAGCTATTGAAATAATAAAACAAACATTGCTTATTTCAAATGAAAATACGGCGGCTATAGACCTTCCTGGCATTTTAGTTACGTCAGGTGAAAAAGCTACAATAGAGCAAGACATTGCTACGCCAGTACAAAAAATATCATTAGATCAAGTACAACGAGATCTTGCTTGGCAACAAGGCATGCTTGTGTTTAATGGTGAATTATTATCAACCGCATTAGTTGAAGTAAGTCGATATACTTCAAACCAATTTGAAATAGTAGACCCTGAAATAGCCAATGTTAAAGTGTCTGGTTATTTTAAAGCTAATGATGTTGATGGGTTATTAGCGTCACTCAATAGTAACTTTAATATCAGTTTTAGCAAACGTGCTGATAACACAATATTACTCGCTTATGCTAAGTAACATTTAAATTGTCTATCTTTGATTTTATCCATACTATTTCCTCTCCCCATATATTACTGGCTATTTTCAGCTATTTAACTTAATTTAGAGCATTCTAGATTGGTTTTTATAAAAAATAGAGGATTTCTCCTGCTCACCTGTTTATTAATACTGCACAGTTGGCGAAAGTTATTTCGTTTGCTTCAAAATACAGCTAGATTCAAAAGTATCTTCACTATTTTCACTATTGTGTTAATGCTGTTTAGTGCTTCAAGGGTTTATGCTGATAATTTGAATCGCTTTGATATTGATAAACAGCGAGCTGACAAAGCTTTAATTGCATTTGCACAAAAGGCGAATAAAACCATTATATTTTCGTTTGATTTAACTAAGCAACATCAAGCAAATACATTAAAAGGCTACTACTCAGTAGAGTCAGGCCTAAAAAAATTATTAGAGGGTTCTGGCTTAATCGCTGTTGTTAATAACTCTGGTCAACTGAGCATTCAAGTTGATAAACACTATAGAGGAATTACAACAATGAAAAATAAAACAATAAAAACCGTTTTGGTGCCTATGATATTAGGTGCTGCTAGTCAAACTGCTTTGGCTCAAGAACCAGCGCAGGTAGCAGAACAAGAAGTAGAAAAAATATCTATTATTGGTAGCCGTGTAGCAGGCCGATCAGCCGATGACTTACCAGTACCTGTTGATATTCTTTCAGCTGAAGCTTTAGCTAATACAGGCCAAACTGAAGTAGGTAGAATGCTACAAGCTATTGCGCCTTCTTTTAATTTTTCCAGTTCAGCTATTAGTGATGGCACCGATGCCTTACGTCCAGCAACCTTACGTGGCTTAGGACCAGATCAAACCCTAGTACTTATTAATGGTAAACGTCGTCACCAAGCCAGTTTAATTCACATTAACACTTCAGTGGGGCGAGGCACCGCAGGCACAGACATGAATGCTATTCCCGCTGCTGCAATAAAACGTATAGAAGTATTACGAGATGGTGCAGCAGCCCAGTATGGCTCTGATGCTATTGCAGGGGTAATTAATATTGTTTTAAATGATGCTGATGATGGCGGTAAGGTG
The DNA here is from genome assembly GCA_016745015.1 of Colwellia sp. Taxonomy (GTDB): domain Bacteria; phylum Pseudomonadota; class Gammaproteobacteria; order Enterobacterales; family Alteromonadaceae; genus Colwellia. The sequence continues at coordinate 45,806 of JADGDH010000001.1, read as the reverse complement.
GCAGTAAATTATGGAGAGTACTCAGAAGGAGATGGTGAAACCACCAATATTGATATATCAAAAGGCTTTGCATTAGGTGATAGTGGTTATTTAAATACGACATTAAATTTTCGTGATCGCGGTTATACCAACAGAGCTGGTTTACACGGTTCTTGTCAATTTTCTGGTTGTACCGATGCTGGTAATGGCAGTATGTTGTTAGGTGATCCGCGTGAAGCTACGGCAACTCGTAATACCTTTAGAATTGGTGATGCTGATTCAAATCAGTTTGGTTTAACAGTTAATACCGGTTATCAATTAGGCGATGGTGAGCTTTACGGTTTTATCACCTACTCAAAGCGTGATAACGAATCTGCTGCTTTTTTCCGTCATAATGCGAATAATGGGGGTAATGCCCCTTTACAAGATGGTGATGCTACTATCCCTGCAGGATTTTTACCTAAAATAAATTCAGACATTAAGGATGTTTCTTATAACTTTGGTTATCAAACTGAATTTGAAAATGGTGCAGGTTTAGATTTTTCATATACCTATGGTCAAAATAATATTGACTATAAAACGAGTGATACAATTAACTCATCTTTTGCTAACGCATTGCAATATAATGCTGATGGCTCTCTTGCAAACATTACACCCGATGAAATTCGTAACTCTGTGCCTCGCGAAGCTTTTGCTTACGGATTAGAGCTAGCCTTATCAACCTTGAATCTTGATTATACTCAAGACTTCGAACTATTCTCATTAGCAATGGGCGCCGAAATTCGAACTGACACCTATAAAATTACTCCTGGTGATGAGTATTCTTTTAGAGATTACGATACCGTTTTGGGTGAAAGTTTGTTTGCTACAGATAGAAGTGCTGGTACTCAAGGTTTTGGTGGTATAGGCCCTGTTTCAGCGGTTGATGAAACTCGTGATGTTATCTCTTTCTATGCGGATGTAGAAATGGAAGTCACTGAAGATTTAATTGTTAGCGGAGCCGCTCGTTATGATGACTATGAAGGTTTTGGTGATAGTACCAATTTCAAACTTGCCGCTAATTGGTCTTTAACCGAAACTATAGCTATTCGTGGTGCTGTGAGTACAGGTTTTAGAGCGCCATCAATGCAGCAATTATACTTCAATAATATCAGTACTCAGTTTAAAAGTAACCCAGATGATCCTAGCGGTGACCAAATTGCCGTTCAAGTTGGTACCTTTCGCAATGATTCTACTTTAGCACAAGCTATTGGTATTCCAGAATTAAAAGAAGAAGAGTCGACTAACTTAAGTTTAGGTACCGTTATTCAACTTAGCGATAATATAAACTTAACCATTGATTGGTATTCGATTAACATCGATGATCGCATTGTACTAAGTAATTCCTTAGGACAAGGCTTATCTCCTGCATTAGATGCAGCTTTAAAAGCTTCTGGTGCTGGAGGTGGACAGTTTTTCTTAAATGGTGCTGATACTGAAACAACAGGCATTGATATTATTGCAACTTGGAATACTGAGTTATTAGGTGGAGATTTAGATTTAACGTTTGCTGCTAATTTCACAGAAACAGATGTGGTGAGTATTTTTGCGCCAGAAGATAGTGGGTTAGGTGATATTCCACCAGAAGAAATATTTTCTGAGCAAGATATTTCTATTATTGAAGAATGGCAACCACAAGATCGCATAAGCTTAAGTGGTTTGTATAGAGTTGGTGATTTTACTGTTAATTTAGCTTTTAATCGTTATGGCGAATACACTATTACTGATGGCGGTAGACAAACCTATGGCGCAGAAGTATTAACTGACTTGCGTGTTAGTTATCAAATGACTGATAACTTATCATTTAATATTGGTGGCAATAACTTATTTGATGTTTACCCAGACAAAAATGAGATTGGTAACTCTCGAACAGGAAGTATTGTTGATGGCAGTGGTAACTCGGTTGTAGACAGTCAAGGGGTATTTACCTATTCTCGTCGTTCTGCACCATTTGGTTTTAATGGAGCATTTTACTATGCAGGTGCTGAATATACATTCTAGTATTACTTAAAAAAATAATACGACTAAAATAAAACCGCTAGTTAATCTTAGCGGTTTTTATTTGACTTGTTTTATCAACAAAAAATTAATTTCTTTTAAATCATAAGTATATATTGATTGTTTTGTTTTATTTGAATAATTAAAACTTGAATTATAAACAGTATATAAATAAAAACTAAAATTTTTTATTGAAAAACATCAGAAATAACTTGAATAAGTGGTACGACCAGTGTTTAATCAAGGTTATTATCTATAATCATATATTCAGGTGAACTCAAAATATTGAGTTTTTTGATACATTATTGATTATAATTACAGCACTACAAATTACCTGAATGGTAGGAGTAAAATATGCTTAGTTACAAAGCACCCATAGCAGACATTAAGTTTTTAATGGAAGATGTATTTGATTATTATGATCACTATAAAAAATATCCTGAATTTGAAGAGGCAACACCTGATCTAACTGATGCTATTTTACAAGAGTGTGCAAAGTTTTGTGAAAATGAGCTATTACCCTTATACCAAAGCGGTGATAAAGAAGGTTGTACTTATGATAATGGCAATGTAATTACCCCAAAAGGTTTTAAGGAAGCATATAACAAATATGTTGAAGGAGGCTGGCAAAGCCTATCTCATCCTCTTGAGCATGGCGGTCAAGGTTTACCACCATCGCTGGGTATGATCAAATCAGAACTGATGGGTACAGCTAATTGGTCTTGGACTATGTATCCAGGTTTAAGTCATGGAGCGATGAATACGGTACAAACTCATGGTAGCGCAGCACAAAAAGAGTTGTATTTAACTCGATTAACTGAAGGTACATGGACAGGCACTATGTGTTTAACTGAGCCGCAATGTGGTACAGATTTAGGACAAGTTAAAACTAAAGCTGAGCCTAATGGAGATGGAACCTATAATATTACTGGCACTAAAATATTTATTTCAGCAGGTGATCATGATTTAACTGATAACATTATACATATTGTGCTTGCAAGGCTGCCTGGAGCACCTGCAGGTACTCGTGGAATTTCTTTATTTATTGTACCTAAAATTAAAACTGATGCGCAGGGTAATTTAGGTGAGTCTAATCACGTTACTTGTGGTTCTATTGAAGATAAAATGGGCATTAAAGCTTCTGCAACGGCAGTGTTAAATTTTGACAATGCAGTTGGTGAACTTATTGGGCCAGAAAATAAAGGGCTAGAATGTATGTTCACCTTTATGAATACTGCGCGTGTAGGTACTGCCTTACAAGGTATTTGTAGTGCTGAATTGGCTTATCAAAATTCTTTGATTTATGCGAAAGAACGCTTGTCTATGCGTGCGCTTACAGGTAAAAAATTCCCTGATCAAGTGGCTGATCCTATCATTGTTCATCCAGATGTTCGTAAAATGCTTTTGACACAAAAAGCCATCTCTGAAGGTGGGCGTGCCATGATTTATTATACAGCTAAAATTGTTGATGAGATTGAAATGGCGAAAACTGATGCTGAAAAAGCAGCAGCTGATGATCGTTTAGGCTTTATTACACCAATCCTTAAAGCATTTTTAACAGAGCTTGGCTCAGAAAGTGCAAATCATGGCCTACAAATATTTGGTGGTCATGGCTTTATTAAAGAGTGGGGCATGGAGCAGATTGTTCGTGATGCTAGAATTGCAACGCTTTATGAAGGAACAACAGGTATACAAGCGTTAGATTTACTTGGCCGTAAAATTTTACTTACTCGCGGTAAATCATTAAAAGCATTTGCTAAAGAAGTTTTAATGTTCTGCAAAGATAAAAGTATGATTTCAAGCAACCCACATAAACGTCAAATGAATAAATTTATATGGCCATTAGGTGCAGCGGTAGCAAACTGGCAACAATACTCGCTTAGGTTAGCGCTTAAAGCGAAGAAAGATAGAGATATTGTTGGTTCAGCTTCTGTTGATTACTTAATGTATTCTGGCTATATAGTGATGGCTTATTTTTGGGCTCAAATGGCACAAACATCTTATGAAAAGCTTGCGACTGACGTTGAAAACCGTGATTTTTATCGTGCAAAAATTAAAACAGCAGAGTTTTACTTTGAACGTATGTTGCCAAGAACTAAGTCATTAGCAAAAACAATGATGGCAGATCCAAAAACTTTGATGCAACTTGATCAAGAATTGTTATCGTTTTTGTAATTATTTATCAAGGAAAATGATTTTATAAGGATCTTTCTTAGTTATTGATTGATCCTGCTAGTATGTAAAGCTAGGGCAATTATTTTATCGCTCTAGTTTTAGTTTATTTAACTGTGAAACTAGTCTTCTTTATCTTTAAAGTCACATAGATCTTCAATAATACATGATCCGCACTTTGGCCTCCTAGCAGTACAAGTATAGCGACCATGCAGAATAAACCAATGATGTAAATTAAACATGAATTCAGTTTTTTTTGGCGTGTTTTTAATTATTGCTTGTTCTGTTTGTTCAACTGTTTTACCTTTGGCATAACCAGTGCGGTTTGCGAGTCTTTGGATATGAGTATCTACTGCCAAAAAGTATTTATTTTCATTATCTTTTAGCCAACCAAAAGCAGTATTGAGAACTACGTTAGCTGTCTTTCTTCCAACGCCTGGCAGTGCTTCTAGATCAGTTCTATTTTCAGGTACTTCACCGCCATGTAAATCAACCAACATTTGGCAAGTTTTCAGTGTGTTTTTAGCTTTGGTATTGAATAAGCCAATAGTTTTCACATAAGATATTAATCCTTCAAGGCCTAAATCTAATATTGCTTGTGGTGTGTTGGCTACAGGGTATAGTTTAGCTGTTGCTTTATTTACACTTATATCTGTTGCTTGGGCTGAAAGTAATACGGCTATTAATAATTCAAATGGTGTGTTGAAGTTTAACTCTGTGGTTGGCTCTGGGTTGTTATTACGCAGCCTTGTTAGGATCTCTAAACGTTTTTCTTTATTCATTTTTATTATTCACTCATTTACTTTTATCACTCGCCACTTGTTTATTTCTTTTGATCTTTACAACTTGTCACTATTAACTTATTTCTATATCTCTATGAGTCAAAGTTGACTCTAACTCGCTCAATAGTTTGTTTTTCTATTTTTGGTTGACGTTGCTTCATATTAGCATCTATGGCATTTTTTAGTGCAATGATAAAACCCATGGCAATAAATGCGCCCGGAGGTAAAATGGCGAGTAAAAATTGGCTATCTAGTTGGTAAACCTCTATGCGTAAAACGCTTGCCCAATCGCCAAGTAGCAAGTTTGCACCATCAAACAATGTTCCTTGCCCTAAAATTTCTCGAATAGCGCCCAGTACAACTAAAACTAACGCAAAACCTATACCCATCATTAAGCCGTCAAAGGTTGCTTGTTTAATTGGGTTTTTAGAGGCATAAGCTTCAGCTCTACCAATAATAGCGCAGTTAGTGACTATTAAAGGTAAAAATATCCCTAACGATTGATAAATACCGTAAGTATATGCATTCATCAATAATTGTACGCAAGTAACAAAAGCAGCAATAATTAATACAAAAATAGGAATACGAATTTCTTTAGGTACCCAGTGACGAACGGCTGAAACCGTTGCATTTGAACACACCAAGACAAGTAAAGTAGCCAGCCCTAAACCTAAGGCATTTGTGACTGTTGCGGTAACGGCAAGCAGTGGGCAAAGCCCCAATAACTGAACTAAGCCAGGGTTGTTTTTCCATAAACCTTGAATAGCCAATTCTTTATATTCAGCTTTGAGTGTTTGTTTAGCTAATGATTTCTCTTCTGCTGTCTCTGTTAAGTTATTGTCTGACTCAGCATTAAGCTCTAGCGACCCGCTTGTTATATTTTCATCATTAATGCTCATTACTTACCTCACTTTTACTATCGTTTGCTGCTTGAGATGCTTGATTATTGATAAAACAGCTATTGGGAAGTGTTAACAGTGAATGCTTGTTGTCTTTGAAGTGATGAAGTGTGTTCCTTACCGCTTTAATCACTGCTCGTGGGGTTATGGTTGCGCCAGTAAATTGATCAAACATACCGCCGTCTTTAACTACAGCCCAACGGCTATCTTTTTCAGAAAGTAATTTTTTGCCATTGAAATTTGTGATCCAATCACTTTTTCTAATTTCTACTTTATCGCCTAATCCTGGCGTTTCTTGATGTTTTAATACCCTAACACCACTGATGCTATTATCCATATTAATAGCCACAATAAGTTCAATATTGCCATTGTAACCATCAGGTGCTGTGCTCGTTATAGCAATTGCTATGGGAGTTGAATTGTTACGAGCAATATAAGCTATTTTGTTTGTTTGTTTGTTTTTTGAACCGTTTTCTGAACTGCTAAGTAAAGATGAACTAAAATTTACACAATCTTGAGTTATATCATTATTATAACGGTTAGGCTCAATGATACTGTGCAAAGTGTTTAATAGCTTTAGTTGCGCTTGTGCTGTAATTCTATCTTTTGTTAGCTCATTCACTAAGCCAACAATTGCGGTACAAACTATGGCGAATACTGCCAATATTTGACTGTTTTTTTGTATGGGTAAACGAAAGTGTGAGTTATTTTTGGACTCTTTCTTAGGTGCTAATGGAGCAGTCATTATTCAACCTCTCCTTGCTTGTTTGGCTTTTCTTTAAGTATTGAAGCTTCGGCACTATCAATATTGTGGCCATAGGTGCGTGGCCGAGTATATTGATCAACTAAAGGTGCTGCCATGTTACAAAGCAATACAGCAAAAGCAACACCGTCAGGATAACCACCAAAGGTTCGGATTAAATACACTAATAACCCTGCTAGAGCACCAATTATTAAACGTCCTTTTACACTAGTTGCGCCAGTCACGGGGTCAGTGAGAATAAAGAAAGCACCTAACATGCAGCCACCTGTTAGCCAATGAAAGAGGGTAGATGCACTACTATCTGGGCTGATGGTATAAGCAACAAATGAACATACAAATAAACTTAATAAGAAGCTAATAGGTGTTTGCCAAGCAATAGCTTTTTTAGCTATTAATACTAAACCGCCAGCAAGAAAAGCGATATTTACCCACTCCCAACCCAATGAAAATCCTAAGCTTAAGGGTAAACTACTAGAGAATATATTGTTTTGCATTGTTTCAAAAACAGTGAAACCTAGACCTAAATTTGTTTTTAACGTATCTAATGGTGTTGCCATAGTGAAACCGTCAATGCTAGTGCGTAATTGTTCTACCGAATAACCATCAAGAGTGAAACCGGAAAATACTGTGCTGAAAGTATTAGCAAAATCTAAATCAATATTTATTAAAGATAATGTTGGTTGCCATGAAGTCATTTGAATAGGAAATGAAATTAATAGCATAACGTAAGCTGCCATCGCTGGATTAAATGGATTATGCCCTAAGCCACCATAAAGTTGTTTGACGACTAAAATAGCAAATGCGGCACCAATAACTGAAATCCACCATGGTGCAATGGCAGGTAAACATATACCTAGTAATATCGCCGTGAGTATGGCACTACCATCGAAAAGTTGCTTTCTAATATTTGCTTTATTGCTCTTACTTCTTAGTGATAAAGTGATAAATTCACACAATAATGCTGTCGTAACCGCTAATGATATATGAATAATATTACCCCAACCAAAGAAGTACCACTGGGCAAATATACCAGGTAATAGCGCATAAATTACTAAACGCATTAAGGCAGACGTTTCTGCTTGGTTATGATTATGGGGTGAGCTTGCTATCCAATATGCCATGATTACTCTGATTCTTCATTGCTAGATTTAAGGGGGAGGTTCTCTTTGTTACTGGAGACAGTTAAAAGGTCTTCTTGCATTTCTTGTTCTTTTTTTGCTTTTGCCTTGGCTTTAGCTTTGGCTACGGCAGCAGCAATTCTAGCTTTTTTATCATCTGTTTCGGTTGTGGCTATTGCAGTGTTTTCGTCACTTGAAGCAGGTAATGGTTCTTTATTTTCTTTTTGTACTTTAGCCTTAGCTTTTGCGACGGCTAAAGCTATTCTATATTTTTTATCATCAATACTATTCGTTTGCTTCTTTTCTTCGGTATTCGTAGCTGTTTTCTCGCTTATTTCATTGTTTTTAGCAAGCCTTTTTGCTTTCGCTCTAGCAATAGCTGCTTTTACTTCTGATTTTTCATCAGATTCTTCGTTACTCGCAACTTGTAAATTATTACCGTTTTTTATTTCTTCATTAGTGTTTTTTGCATTTATTTTCTTTTTGGCTTTTACCCTAGCCAATGCAGCCGCAACCGCTGAACTGGCAGTGCTGCCGTCGGCAGATTTTTTGCTCATTGCCGCTTTACGCGCCGCCGCTGCTTTTTTATGCTTTTCTTCGCGAACAATTTTTTCTTTTTCTAAACGAAATTTTCTCGCTTCAAAGCGTTCTTTTGCTTTCTCTGACTTTATATCGAGTTGCTGCTGCTGACGAATTTCTGCTTTGGCAATGCGATAATATTCTACTAATGGAATTTGACTAGGGCAAACATATGCACATGCACCGCAGTCTATACAATCAAATAAGTTTAGTTTAGTTAATTGTTGGTGATCTTTTGCTTTTGCGCTCCATTGTAGCTCTTGCGGTAATAGTTGGCTTGGACAAACATCTGCACATTGGCCACAGCGAATACATTCTACTTCTTTAGAGTTGCCATCAAAGGCACTAGGCATTTCTGTTTTATTTGGTGCTAAAATGCAGTTACTGGTTTTAATAATGGGTACTAACTCGTTTAAAATGCTAAAACCCATTAATGGCCCGCCCATAATTACTGGGGGGGGAGAGGCAATAGAGGGATTAGATACGAGAGGAGTAGAGATTTGAGTCTCTATTTCAGAACTAAAGCCAGTTTGTTTAAGTAAGTAACTAACAGGAGTCCCTAATAATGCCCAAACATTTTGTGGCTTATTTAAGGCTCTCCCTGTTAGCGTAACAACACGCCTAATAAGTGGAATATCATTAATGACTGCATCACTAATAGCAAAACAAGTAGCAACATTTTGTACAATAATACCTGAATGAATAGGGAGGGCGCCGCTTTTAACTTCTTTGCCTGTTAGTATTTTAATTAATTGTTTTTCACCGCCAGTTGGATATTTTGTAGGTAGCATACAAACTTTTATTTTTTCAATATCTTTGGTTGCGTGTTGTAACGCTTTGATTGCTCTCGGTTTGTTGTCTTCAATACCAATTAAAATGAAAGCAGGGTTAAGCAACTGATCAAGTATTTTTATACCATCTACAATTGCTTCGCTTTGTTCACACATTAATAAATCATCGGCAGTAATATAAGGCTCACACTCAGCTGCATTAATTATTAAAAAATTAATATCGAGTTTAATGTTCACTTTAATGTGTGTAGGGAACCCTGCGCCGCCCATGCCTGCAATACCGGAATCAGCAATTTTTTTAATGATTTCTTGATGACTAAGTTGGGTGAAATTTTGGCAAATTTTTCGTGGTTTCCATGTGTCTTCAAAATCTACATCAATAAATATACAAAGTTCACTTAAACCCGATGGGTGTGCTATGACTGATTTTTTAATAGCACTGATAACACCGCTTGTTGGTGCGTGTATAGGCACGGCCATAGTATTTGTGCTTTGAGTTAATGGTTGGCCTTTTAATACTTTGTCGCCAACCTTTACCAATAAATCACCTTGGCGACCAATATGCTGCTGCAAGGGTAGGATTAATTGTTTTGGTAATGGAAGTTGTTTAATTGGCTTATCAGACGTTAGTGATTTTTGTTCAGGCGGATGAATGCCGCCATGAAACTGCCAAAATTTATGCTGATTAATGCGCTCGATTATAGATTCCACAGTATTTTTTCTCTCCTAATCTAACTGTTTCACAGCAATTTTATTTAAGTCCCATTGCCAATTTTGAATAGTTTCAGGAATTGGGCGCATTTCAATACAATCAACAGGACAAGGGGCAACACATAAATCACAGCCAGTACATTCATCAATAATTATGGTGTGCATTTGCTTCGCGGCACCTAAAATTGCATCGACAGGACAAGCCTGAATACACTTGGTGCAACCAATGCAATCTTCTTCAATAATAAAAGCAACGGTAGGTTTCTTGTCTAGTTCGTGGTTTTCATCTAAAGGCTCGACATCAACACCAAGTAAGTCGGCAATTTTTTTAATTGTATCTTCACCGCCAGGCGCGCATTTATTTATGACTTCTCCATTAGTAATCGCTTCAGCATAAGGTTTGCAACCAGGATAGCCACATTGACCACATTGTGTTTGTGGCAGTAAGGCATCAATTTGTTCAACGATAGGATCACTCTCAACATGAAAGCGTATTGATGCATAGCCAAGAATAGCACCAAAAAATGCGGAAATAAGTCCTAAAACGAGTATGGCAATTAAAAGATTCATGATTATTTTTTGCCTTACATTTTAACTAGGCCAGAAAAGCCCATGAAAGCTAATGACATAAGGCCAGCGGTGATCATTGCAATTGCTGCACCTTTAAAAGGTGCAGGTACATCAGCATTGGTGAGCTTTTCTCTCATAGCAGAAAACATCACTAAAACTAAAGAAAAACCTGCTGCTGCACCAAAGCCATAAACGATTGATTCAAAGAAATTATGTTCTAGTCTTAGATTTAATAAGGCAACACCCAATACAGCGCAGTTAGTAGTGATTAACGGTAAAAAAATGCCTAATAAACGATAAAGGCTAGTACTGGTTTTATGCACTACCATTTCGGTAAATTGCACTACTACAGCAATCACCAGAATAAAACTCATGGTGGTTAAGTATTCAATATTTAGAGGCGTTAAAATATAAGTGGTTACTAAATAACTAAGTAGTGATGCTAATGTCATTACAAAAGTTGTGGCAAACGACATGCCAATAGCCGTTTCAGTGCGAGATGATACGCCCATAAAAGGGCATAAGCCTAGGAATTGCACCAATACAAAGTTATTTACTAGTACTGTGCCAATAAGTAGCAGAATATAATCGGTCATTTACGTTTGATATCAGGAAGTTGATTTTTATAATATTACTTACATTATCCTTTGTTTTAAAGCATATAACAACACTACTATAAATAGGGATATCTCCTGTCATCCTATTAATGTATTTACATCAATAAAAAAGCCAAATATAAACTTTTATTTGGCTTCTAAAATAAGATGAAGTAACGCTTCGGATTTATAACGGTTCAGGTTTTCCTATATAAAAGCCCTGGCAGCCATCAATAAATAATTTTTCCAATGTGTGTTTTTCTTCTTGGCTTTCAACGCTTTCAGCTAATACATTGATACTTAACCTGTGAGCTAAATCTACCATTAAACGTAAGAAGTATTGATTGTTCTTATCATCATCAATATCACGGGTATAAGAGCTATCCATTTTGATATAGTCAGGAGATAAATCTCTAAAGAATTTAAATGAAGTTAAACCAACGCCAAAACGTTCAACAGTTATTCTAGAACCAACACGATGAAGCATGTCAATTAAACGCTTACTGGTTTTTATATTTTGTTGTAAACCATATTCTGTTACTTCAAAAATTAATCGTGTAGCAACCTTAGGCTCGCGTAATAATTTACGCTCTAACCAAATCATAAAATGTTCGTCACTTATACTTCTTGGACTGAGGTTTATACCAAAACTATGGTCAAGCATATTTTTATTAATAATTTCCTTAATTGCAGTTTCAATAATAAGTTTATCGACAGAGATTATTTTGTCGAGTTTTTCTGCCATAGCAATAAAAGAGGCTGTTGGCAGCATATCGTCATTTGAATTAAGAAAACGTGCTAATACCTCACCATAGACTTTATTATTGCGTCCAGTAGGTTGAATAGGTTGCATTAATAATGTGATACGTTGATTTTCTAATACACTATCAATTTCTTGTCGCCAATTCTGATTGCCATAATTAACACTACTTTTTTGTAAAATGTCAGTATCTATTTGTGAATACCAAGAGTTAGACGGCTGAGTTTGTGCAATGCTAACGCCAGTATCAGCTAAGGCAAGTAACTCACCTAAAGGTTTAGATTTATCAAATGAAACTAAGCCTGAATAGGCAACAGAATCTAAATCTGATGCTTGTTGGTATTCATTAAATAATATTGTTAGTTCTTTGGTAAGATTTTCAGCTTCTTTTAGTGTGACATTCGGTAAAATGCAGGCAAAGTCAGAACTGTTTAGCCTAAATAAATTACCATCAGGGTAAGCTAAAATAGCTTGTTTAATAAGGTTGGCTACATGAGAAATATAGTTGTCGCCTTCTCTGTATCCATGTATTTGGTTAATTGTTTGTAATTCAGAACAACGTGTTATTATTAATACGCCAAATTTAAAAGGACTTTCTTGTATTACCTTGTTCTCATAAAATTGTACAAAACGCCCTCGATTGTCAAGCTTTGTTAAATGATCAATATACGCCTCTTGCTCTAAATCAAGAGTGTTTTCTAATTGTTGTACCATCAAGGCTTTTATATCTGCAATACCCTGTTTTAATTCTGGGATTTCTAATACTTTCTTGTTACTAGTTAAATTTTTTGTATCGGTTTGATCAATTAAAGTAAGATCACGCTTAATTTGTTGGCTGACTATATTAAATACCGCTTTATGTCGTTTGGTACTCATGACTGCAGCAAAAACAACTAAAAATAGTGATAAAACAACTGAAAGTAGGATAAAAGTTATTACCAAGGCGGACTCACCGTTAAAGTTCAGCTGATATTCAATCTTTAGTGCAAGACTGTTTATATTCAACTTTTTAACTTCAGGTTCGATAAAAGGAATGCTGAACCCAGTGTTTTTATTTTCAAAACTAAATAAATTCTTACCTGCAAGGTTATAAACTGTTAAACGCTTATAGTTTGAAAGTTGTTGAAGGTTTTTGGCAACATTATTCGCATTTTGTAGTTCATCTTCACTAATATTAAATTGTTGAGAGAACAACTTAATTGTCTGAGTATGCTGGTTGGCCTTACTTTCAAGTAATGAAGACAACATAGTGATAGAGACAATACTGATAGATAGAATAAAAATCAGTGCCAAAATAATGTTTCTTAATAATAATTGAGAAAATGTATACATATCGAGTTAAAATACTCCACAAATAAAAGTGTTATCGCACCATTGTTTAACTTATACTAACTTATTGTAAAGCATATGTTAATTTTTTCTGCTAATTTCGGTTGATTTTTAATTAAAGTTGTCAATCACGCTTGCGCTTATGCTCTCGCCCTTATATAATCTGACCTGCTTAATTTACTACTTAAAAACAAGTTAAGCAGGTAACAAGATGTCACTGAAGAATTTATCTATTTATTGGGCTAATTCCTATTCTTGTTATTGATGTTTTTTGTATTAACTAATTTGTTAAAATAAAAAATATGGGGTCAGTGATAGACCCCTGTTATGGGGTTTTTTTGTTTTTAATGCTTAACTTTTTTATTCTTGGAATTAACGAGTGTTAAAAACAAAAAAACACAGCAAAAAATATGCTGGGCTATGTGCCCTTTTTTTGTATCTTAAATTTTTTATTTAAATGATTTTAAATAAAGCAGGAGAAAACGATTGGCTAAATTTGAACAAAAACTAACTGACATGCTTCGTCCCGCAGTGGAGGAAACAGGTAAAAGTTTACTTGGCGTTGAATATATCAGTGCAGGTAATAATTCAGTTTTACGTTTGTTTATTGATCATGAGAATGGCATCAATGTTGATGACTGCGCAGAAGTGAGTCGTCAGGTGGGTGCTATTTTAGACGTGGAAGATCCTATAAGTAGTGAGTACAACTTAGAAGTTTCATCACCAGGCGTAGATAAACCATTATTTGAAATGGCGCATTTTAAATCAGTGATTGGTGAAACTGTAAATATTAAATTATTGATGCCATTAAATGGTCGTCGAAAATTTAAAGGCACTTTAACAGCCATAGAAAGTGACACATTAATAGTAGAAGTTGATGGCATAGATTATGAACTTGTTATAAATAATGTCGACAAAGCAAACCTTGTCGCACGATTATAGAAACAGTTAGGTTTAAATGGAAAAGATAGAAACAGTTGAGTTTTAAGAGATTAAATTAATTATTAGGGCTAAAAAGCATGAGTAAAGAGATATTACTGGTTGTTGATGCAGTATCAAATGAAAAAGCATTACCTAGAGAAAGCATTTTTGAAGCAATGGAAACAGCTTTAGAAACAGCAACCAAAAAAAAATATGAAGGTGATATTGCCGTACGTGTAAGTATTGACCGTGTATCTGGAGAGTTTGATACATTCCGTCGTTGGCTAATTGTTGAAGACAGCGATATACCAATGGAAAACCCCTATGCAGAAATAGGATTAGCTGCGGCTCAGTATGATGATCCTGAGTTAAATGTAGGTGATTATGCAGAAGATCAAATTGAATCTGTTAAATTTGACCGTGTTACTACACAAACAGCTAAACAAGTTATTGTTCAAAAAATTCGCGAAGCAGAGCGTGCTTTAGTTGTTGATGCTTACCAAGAGCAAGTAGGCGAGCTAGTAACAGGTGTCGTTAAAAAGTCTAGTCGCGAAAGTGTTATCTTAGATTTAGGTAACAATGCAGAAGCGATTATTTACCGCGACGATATGTTACCACGCGAAAGTTTTCGTCCAGGTGATAGGGTTCGCGGTTTGCTATATGAAATAAAACCAGAAGCGCGCGGTGCACAATTATTTGTTAGCCGTACTAAACCAGAAATGTTAATTGAACTTTTCCGTGTTGAAGTACCCGAAATTGGCGAAGAAATGCTTGAAATTAAGGGTGCCGCTCGTGATCCTGGATCACGCGCTAAAATTGCCGTAAAAAGTAATGACAAGCGTATTGACCCTGTTGGTGCTTGTGTTGGTATGCGTGGTTCGCGTGTACAAGCCGTATCAGGTGAGTTAGGTGGCGAGCGTGTTGATATTGTATTGTATGACGACAATGTAGCGCAATACGTTATTAATGCCATGGCACCTGCTGAAGTTGCATCAATTATAGTTGATGAAGACAAAGGTACTATGGATATTGCTGTTGAAGAAAGCAATCTCGCTATGGCCATTGGTCGCAGTGGTCAAAACATTCGTTTAGCAAGCCAATTAACTGGTTGGGAATTAAACGTAATGACTGTTGAAGACATGAAAGAAAAGCATCAGGCAGAAAATGATAAAGTACTAAACCTATTTATTGATAAATTAGATCTTGATGAAGATTTTGCTACCTTACTGTCAGATGAAGGTTTTACTTCATTAGAAGAAATTGCTTATGTACCCGTAGCTGAAATGTTAGAAATAGATGGTTTAACTGAAGAAATTGTCGAAGAGCTTCGTGACCGTGCTAAAGAAGCATTAACGACACAAGCCTTAGCAAGTGAAGAAACTTTAGAAGGTGCAGAGCCAGCTGAAGACCTATTAGCACTTGATGGCTTAGAGCGTCATTTAGCATTTGTTCTAGCAAGTCGAGGTATACGTACACTGGAAGAGCTAGCAGAACAAGGTATTGATGAAATTAGTGATATTGAAGAATTAACTGAAACCAAAGCGGGTGAGCTAATAATGGCAGCACGTAATATTTGTTGGTTTAACGAAGAATAAATAACACCGGGAGAATAGTGTAAATGGCAGATATAACTGTAGCAGAACTTGCCAAAGAAATTGGTACACCGGTGGAGCGTTTAGTAAGCCAGTTGGCTGACTCAGGCGTAACAAAATCGGTAACCGATGTTATTTCGCAAGATGAAAAAGAAGCTTTGTTGGGTTACTTAAAAAAACAACATGGTGATGATTCAGAAGCAAAACCAAATAAGTTAACGCTAAACCGTAAAACCAAATCAACCTTGACGATGGGACACGGTAGTAAAGCTAAATCGGTTAATGTAGAGGTTCGTAAAAAACGCACTTATGTTAAACGTAGTGAAGTAGAAGATCAGCAAATAGCAGAAGCTGCGGCACAAGCGGAAGCAGAAGCTGCACAAAAGGCTGAAATAGAAGCAGCAGCAAAAGCCGAGTTAGCAGCAAAAGAAGCTGAGAATGCTCGCGCAGTTGCGGTAGTAAAAGCAGAGGCCGAAGCTGAACGTAAAGCAGCCGCAAAAATTGAAGCAGCAGAGAAAGCTAAGCAAGCAGCTGCTGAAAAAGCGAAAAATGCTGATAAAGCACCAGTAGCTAAAGCTGAAGAAAGTGAAGAAGCGAAAAAACTTCGTTTAGCACAGGAAAAAGAAGCTGCTGCAAAAATTGAAGCAGAAGCCGCAGAAGCCGCAGAAGCTGCTAGAAAATTAGCTGAAGAAAATGAAGCGCGCTGGAAAGAACAAGAGGAAGAGCGTAAAGCGAAAGAAAAAGAAGTGGTACATGTAACGTCTTCTGTCTATGCGCAAGAAGCTGAAGATAAAGTTGATGCTGCAGATGAAGGCGCTGGTCGTCGTCGTAAGAAGAAAAAAGCTCCGCAAGACAGAAATGCTCGTGGCGCTCGCTCTGGCAAAGGTCGAAAAGCCACTTTATCTGCACCACAAAGTTTAAAACATGGTTTTACTAAACCTGTTGAAACAAAAGTTCAAGATATTCGCATTGGTGAAACCATCTCTGTTGCTGAATTAGCAAATAAAATGGCTAAGAAAGGTGCAGAAGTTGTTAAAGCTATGTTTAAAATGGGTGCTATGGCAACCATTAACCAAGTAATTGACCAAGAAACAGCTGCTTTAGTTGCTGAAGAAATGGGCTTTGAAGTGGTGTTAGTTAAAGAAAATGCTCTTGAAGAAGCGGTATTATCTGATCGTGGAGGCGCAGGTGATGCAATAACTCGTGCACCAGTAGTCACTATTATGGGCCATGTTGACCATGGTAAAACATCATTACTTGATCACATTCGTGAAGCTAAAGTAGCTGCCGGTGAAGCTGGTGGTATTACTCAGCATATTGGTGCTTATCATGTAGAAACAGGTCACGGTATGATCACATTCTTAGATACTCCAGGTCATGCTGCATTTACTGCAATGCGTTCTCGTGGTGCAAAAGCGACTGATATCGTTATTATTGTTGTTGCAGCTGATGATGGTGTAATGCCACAAACAATAGAGGCAATTCAACATGCGAAAGCCTCTGATGCACCAATTATTATCGCCGTTAACAAAATGGATAAAGAAGGTGCTGATCCAGACAGAGTTAAGAGCGAATTATCTCAACACGACGTTCTTTCTGAAGAGTGGGGTGGCGATGTACAATTCTGTCATGTTTCAGCAAAAACTGGTTTAGGTATTGATGAACTTCTTGATTCAATTTTATTACAATCAGAAGTTTTAGAACTTACTGCGATTGTTGATAAAATGGCAAGTGGTGTTGTAGTTGAATCGAAACTTGATAAAGGTCGAGGTCCAGTTGCAACAGTACTTATTCAAGAAGGTACTTTGAAGCAAGGTGATATTGTTCTTTGTGGTTTAGAGTATGGTCGTGTACGTGCTATGCGTGATGAAAATGGTAAAGCTATTCAATCAGCAGGCCCTTCAATTCCAGTAGAAATACTAGGTTTAAGTGGTGTTCCGCAATCAGGTGATGAAGCAACTGTTGTTAAAGATGAGAAAAAAGCACGTGAAGTTGCATTATACCGTCAAGGTAAATTCCGTGATGTTAAGTTAGCCCGTCAACAGAAAGCTAAACTTGAAAACATGTTTGCCAGCATGGCAGAAGGTGATATTTCTGAAGTTAATGTGGTAATTAAATCTGATGTACAAGGTTCATTAGAGGCTATTTCTGACTCTTTACTTAAACTTTCAACTGATGAAGTTAAGGTGAAAATTATTGGGTCAGGTGTTGGTGCTATAACTGAAACTGATGCCACTTTAGCCGCAGCATCAAATGCCATTGTGGTTGGTTTCAATGTTCGAGCCGATGCATCTGCTCGCAAAGTTATTGAATCTGAAAATATTGATTTACGCTATTATAGTGTTATTTACGCATTAATTGAGGAAGTTAAGCAAGCCATGAGCGGTATGCTTGCTCCTGAATTTAAACAAGAAATTATTGGTCTTGCTCAAGTACGTGATGTATTTAAGTCACCAAAAATTGGCTCTATTGCTGGTTGTATGGTTACTGAAGGTACAATTAAACGTAGTGCTCCAATTCGTGTATTGCGTGAAAATGTTGTTATTTACGAAGGTGAGCTTGAATCACTACGTCGCTTTAAAGACGATGTACAAGAAGTTCGTAACGGTACAGAGTGTGGTATTGGTGTGAAGAACTACAATGATGTGCGCGTAGGCGATCAGATCGAAGTTTTCGAAACAGTAGAGATTAAAAGAACCCTTTAATCTACTTACCTTTGAATATTAGTTAAAACGGAGGCTTAGCCTCCGTTTTTGTTAGGAGATAATATATGGCTAGAGAATATGCCCGTACTGACCGTGTAGGTCAGCAAATCCAGAAAGAAATCGCAGTTATTTTAATGCGTGAAATTAAAGACCCGCGTTTGAGTATGACAACCGTGTCAGCGGTAGAAGTAACTCGCGATTTGGCGTATGCAAAAGTTTTTGTTACTTTTTTTAATGATGATGCAGATAAAATTAAAGCTTCCCTTGAAGTCTTAGCTGAAGCTGAAGGTTATATTCGCTCATTATTAGGGAAACGTTTACGCGCACGTATTATGCCGCATTTACGCTTTATCTATGACAGTTCAATGAGTGAAGGTGTACGTATGAGTGCATTAGTTGATCAAGCTGTTGCTAGTGATACTCATGATGAAGAAAAAACTGACGATAGTGAAAAGAGCGAATAAAGCATGACAAAACGTAGAAAAGGACGCCCAGTTAATGGCGTATTACTTTTAGATAAGCCTCATGGACTATCATCAAACCATGCTTTACAAGCAGTAAAACGACTTTATTTCGCTCAAAAAGCAGGTCATACGGGGGCGTTAGATCCGCTTGCAACAGGGATGCTACCAATATGTTTAGGTGAGGGAACTAAGTTCTCACAATTTCTATTAGACACGGATAAAAAGTATCAAGTCACAGCTAAGTTAGGTATTCGTACTACGACGAGTGATGGCGGTGGTGAAGTTGTTAGTGAAAGACCAGTATCAGTATCTGATGAGCAATTAAATGATGCGCTTAATAGTTTTCGCGGTACTACCAAACAAGTGCCGTCAATGTATTCAGCACTTAAACATCAAGGAAAACCTTTATATAAATATGCGCGTGAAGGTATTGAAGTACCTCGTGAAGCGCGTGATATTACCGTATTTTCTTTAGAGTTATTACGCTTTGAGCATGAAGAAGTTGAATTAACAATTCATGTATCAAAAGGAACTTATATTCGCACTATTGTTGACGATTTAGGTGAGTTGCTAGGATGTGGCGCACACGTTGCTAATTTACGACGTTTAGCGGTTGGTAGTTATCCTATTGATAAAATGGTGACTTTACCCCAACTAGAAGCCTTACTTGAACAAGCTAATTCAGAAGGTACTACACCTTCAGAATTGCTTGATCCTTTGCTGTTACCTATGCAAAGTGCAGTTGAAGGTATGCCAATAGTTTATGTAGATGATATGTCAGCTAATTTTTTACGTCATGGTAATCCAGTTCATGCCTATAAAGCACCTATGGATGGAAGTGTTCAGGTTTACCTTGGTGAAAATGAAGAAGATGATACAGCTGAGTTTATTGGAGTTGGTTTTATTAATGATGATGGCCAAGTAGCACCAAAACGTATTGTGGTAATTTAACTGTATATTTTCTCTTGGAAAAAGTTAAACTTTAAAATTAGTATTGTCGCGCTTTAACTCTTGCAATTTATCTATTGGCTGCTAGAATACGCGCTCTTTTGTTACCTCGGCTGAATTAGTGTTTGGCTTGGGTGGTTATTTTAACTCTCTCTTGCTTTAGTAAAAATGGTGACAGATGAGTTTCACACTAAGGATTAATAATGTCTTTAAATGCTACAGAAAAAGCTGCAATTGTTGCAGAATACGCTCAAAAAGAAGGTGATACAGGTTCACCAGAAGTACAAGTTGCTTTGTTAACTACACAAATCAACCACTTACAAGGTCACTTCAAAGAGCACATCCATGATCATCATT
This sequence comes from Colwellia sp., assembly GCA_016745015.1. Taxonomy (GTDB): domain Bacteria; phylum Pseudomonadota; class Gammaproteobacteria; order Enterobacterales; family Alteromonadaceae; genus Colwellia. The sequence continues at coordinate 25,733 of JADGDH010000001.1, read as the reverse complement.
CACGTCGTGGTTTATTACGCATGGTTGCACAACGTCGTAAATTACTTGATTACTTAAAAGGCAAAAACGTTGATCGTTATACTGCTTTAATTGGTAAATTAGGTCTACGTCGTTAATAGTTCGTTTTATACGAATTATTAAAAAAAGGAGCCGAGGGCTCCTTTTTGCTTTTCTAAATTTGAATTTATTTGATTCGAACTGCTTAATTAGAACAAAAGAATAATCTTTTTTGTAGTCAAAAAGTGTTAACTAGTTATTCTTGCTAGTAAATAACTACAGGGTCAGTATAATATGCGTGCTTGATTTTTTTGCCATTGTATTTTGTGATAAATTAAGTGAAAACTTTAAAGAAAATAATCAATCAAACTGTATAATTTTTTGTTCAACTTAACTGTAATGTGGTGCCTAAATAATATAGTGCCTAAGTGAATAAATAATTGTACAGATTGATTAAAATATAAATACGTTGTTGTTTTTGATTTATAAGGCAAAACGTAAAAATTAAGGAACACATTAGATGTTTAATCCAGTAACTAAAAAATTTCAATTCGGTAAACATACCGTAACACTAGAAACGGGCACAATTGCTCGTCAAGCATCAGCCGCTGTAATGGCTAGCATGGACGATACTTGTGTACTAGTATCAGTTGTTGCTAAAAAAGAAGCTAAACCAGGTCAAGATTTCTTCCCGTTAACAATAAACTATCAAGAGCGTACTTACGCTGCAGGTAAAATTCCAGGTAGTTTCTTTAAACGTGAAGGTCGTCCTTCAGAAGAAGAAACATTAATCGCACGTTTAATTGACCGTCCACTTCGTCCATTATTCCCTGAAGGCTTTATTAATGAAGTGCAAATTATTATCACAGTTGTTTCGGTTAACCCTGAAATTGCTCCTGACATTATTTCATTAATTGGTGCTTCTGCTGCACTTGCTATTGCGGGTGTTCCGTTTAGCGGCCCAGTTGGCGCAGCGCGTGTTGGTTATACTGAAGGTCAATACATTCTTAACCCATTACAGTCTGAATTGCCAACAAGTCAATTAGACTTAGTGGTTTCAGGTACAGATTCTGCTGTATTAATGGTTGAATCAGAAGCTGACGTATTATCTGAAGAAGTTATGCTTGGCGCAGTAATGTTTGGTCATGAGCAAATGCAAGTGGCTGTTTCTGCAATTAAAGAATTCAAAGAAGAAGTTAATACTCCATCTTGGGATTGGGTTGCTCCAGTTAAAAATGCTGACTTAGTCGCTAAAATTGCAGAGCTTTCAGAAGCTCAAGTAAACGAAGCTTATCAAATTACTGAAAAAGCAGTTCGTTATGAAAAAATTAAAGAAATTCGCAACTCAGTAGTTGAAGCATTACTAGCACAAGATGCTGATCTTGACGTTCAAGAAGCTAAAGATTTATTTCATGATTTAGAAAAAATAGTTGTTCGTGGTCGTATTACAGATGGTAACCCTCGTATTGATGGTCGTGATCCTGAATCTATTCGTGCATTAGACGTGATGACTGGCGTATTACCACGTACTCATGGTTCATCTTTATTTACGCGTGGTGAAACTCAAGCCATTGTTACTGCTACTCTTGGTACGCAACGTGATGCACAACGTATTGATAGCATTTTAGGTGAGAAAACTGATGCATTCATGCTTCATTATAACTTCCCTCCATACTGTGTTGGTGAAACTGGCTTTGTTGGCTCACCTAAACGTCGTGAAATTGGTCATGGTCGTTTAGCAAAGCGCGGTATGTTAGCGGTTATGCCTACTGTTGAAGAATTCCCGTACGCTGTACGTGTTGTTTCTGAAATTACTGAGTCTAACGGTTCATCTTCAATGGCTTCTGTTTGTGGTACTTCACTTGCTCTTATGGATGCAGGTGTACCAATTAAAGCGTCTGTTGCAGGTATTGCAATGGGTCTAGTGAAAGAAGGTGAGAAATTTGTTGTTCTTTCTGATATTTTAGGTGATGAAGATCATTTAGGTGACATGGACTTTAAAGTTGCGGGTACTACTGGTGGTATTACTGCATTACAAATGGATATCAAAATTGAAGGTATCACGCAAGAAATTATGCAAATTGCGTTAAATCAAGCAAAAGCAGCACGTACTCATATTTTATCTGTAATGGATGAAGCTATTGCGGGACACAGAGAAGAAATCTCTGAATTTGCCCCACGTATTCATAAGCTAAAAGTTAGCCAAGATAAAATTCGTGACATTATCGGTAAAGGTGGCGCAACTATTCGTCAATTGACTGAAGAAACAGGCACTACCATCGAAATTGATGACGATGGTACTGTTAAAATTGCAGCAACTTCAGGTGAGCAAGCAGAAGATGCGATTAATCGCATTAAAGCGTTAACTGCTGAAATTGAAGTGGGTACACTTTACACAGGTAAAGTGGTTCGTATCGTAGATTTTGGTGCTTTTGTTAATGTATTACCAGGTAAAGATGGCTTAGTACATATTTCACAAATTTCAGAAGAGCGTGTTAACAGCGTAAGTGACGTGTTAACGGAAGGCCAAGAAGTGAAAGTTAAAGTACTCGAAGTAGATCGCCAAGGTCGTGTTCGTTTAAGTATTAAAGAAGCAATGGAAAAACCAGCAGAAGCAACCCCAGCTGCTGAGTAATTCTATTTTTAAAAACTGACTAAATAATTTACAATTTAGTCTATTAAAAAGGAGCCTTATGGCTCCTTTTTTGTTGGTAAATCAAGTACAATCATAAATAAGCGACATCTGATTTTATTATTTTTAAGGCAAATTAGTGAATTTATTCTTTTCCAAATTCAAGTTCAAGTGTAAACCGTTAATGTTGATTAGCGTTATTTTGATGGCATTATTTACACAAGGGTGTATATCAAATCAATCTAATGATAGTGCTAGTTCTGCTACTATGAACCAATTAGTCATTGCAGAGCCTTTAGCGATTAATTTCAAAAGTGAAATTGCTATTGCGCGTTTATCAGAGGTTATTAGTCGAGTTAAAATAACTGATGAGCAAAAAGCACAACTTCATTATGATCGTGGTGTATTGTATGACAGTGTTGGCTTACGTTCATTGGCCCGTATAGATTTCTCTCATGCTTTACAACTAAAGCCTAACTTGATTGATGCTTATAACTTTTTAGGTATACATTTCACTCAATTAAAAGAGTTTTCTCAAGCATATGAAAAGTTTGATGCTGTTTTAGAGCTTGCTCCTGAGCATGAGTATGCCCATTTAAACCGAGGAATTGCGTTGTATTATGGAGATAGGCCTGAATTAGCTGCGCAAGATTTTAATGACTTCCACCATAAGCAAAGCGATGATCCATATAGATTATTATGGTTATATCTAGCCGAACATGAAGTTGATGCTACATTAGCGAAACAAAAATTAAAAGAAAGAGCAAGGTTAGTTGATGATCGTACTTGGGCTAAACAAGTTATTTACTTATATTTAGATGAAATAAGCCAAGAAAAATTTATTAGTGAATTAACGAGAAATGTTAACTCAAATAAAGAATTAACTGACAGATTATGTGAAGCATACTTCTATTTAGGAAAATATAATCAAAATATTGGTTATAACGGCGCAGCAGCTAATTTCTTTAAGTTATCTTTAAGTACCAACGTATATGAGTTTGTTGAGCATAGATATGCCAGACTTGAGTTAGAGTTAATGCGCACGAAAAAAGTAACTTCAGTAGAGCAAAAAAGTAAACCTTAAAACTCTCATCTCGAAATGGCTTGAGTAGAAATAGATGAAATACAAACTAATCATTATGAGTTTGTTGGTTTTCCTGTTAATAGGATTATCAACAAGCTCATTTTTTTTAAATGAGTACCTAACAAAAAGAATTATTGAAAATGAACATAGTATAACTCAGTTAAACTTTGCTATTGAACAAGAAAACTTAACAGCACTTAACTTTGCCTGGAAAAAAGCACCATTATACAGTGAACAGTGGTTAACATTAGCAAAAATGTTGGCGAAAAGGGAAGGTGAGGCCGCTTATCAACTTGCTCTTTATTACCATTTTAAATCAAAACAAGCTGTTTTTTGGTATAAAAGCGCTATAAGGCTTAATTATCTGAAAGCATCAACAGGCTTAGCTCAATTGTACTTTCAACAAGGCGAGTTAATTAAAGCAGCTGAAGTCTTAGATTCATTACCAATAGAATTATTTGAAAAACTAAGTGATGAAGCTATCATTATCAAAGTGAAGATAGCTATTAACTTAGGAGAAATCGTTGATGCTCAAAGGATAATTAGCAAGTATGTTCAACAATTGGAAAGCTCAAAAGAGGGGCTATTGCTGTTAGGTGATATTCAAAAATATCAAATACAGCTCAATGACAATAAAATTATAGCGTCTAGCTTGGTAGGTTTGAGTTGTGATAATAGTATCCAACTATTTGCAACAAATTTAAATCACTTGAAGCGACTTGATGAAATAATTCTAGACTTTAAAAAGCAAGCACTGAATAACTTTGTTTGTTTTTCTCCAGTACGTTATATGCCAATAAATGCACTTAATTGTAGTAATAAACAAGATGTAGCTATTCGTTGTGATGAATCAAATTGGCAATCATGGGCTAGTACTATTAATGCGCGCTATGTAGGTATTATGTTACCTCAAGGTGGAGCTAATGTTCATTATGGTGTGTTGTATTTTGATGCGAAAGACACTGTTGATATTTTGGCCCATGAAATAAGTCACTTATTGGGCTTTGTTGATGAATATCCGTTGGCAGTTGAGCATGTTAAATGTCAAGCTATCCAGAAAACCTTATTTTCAAAAAACATATCTGTTTTGAAAAAACATTATCAAGGTAATCAGAAAGATATTCGCGCCAATCTATTGAAGCAATTAGCATGGGGAAAATACATTAAAAGAAGCACCCCTATTTTACAATCAGTTACAAGCATAAATGGTGAACATTACTGGCAACTAGGAAGCCCTGAGGAATTCAAACATGAAGTGGGAGTATTTAATGCGCAAACATGTAATAATTCTACTTACTCGTCAAAGAATGATTTTAGTGCCTTTAAGGCAGTTTCATATCGAACAAAGTTACAATATTTTGCGCTAGATTTTCCTAAACTATACTCCACACTGCTACAAGAAAACTCGAAGCAATATTCAATGCCAAGCTTTCATTATAATATTGCATTAGCCCATTTTCAACAAGGCTCTGCCCAAGCAAGTTACTGGCTTGAAAAAGCAGTAACTTGGGAGCAGGATGTGAAAAGGAAAAAAATGGTGCGCCAAGGAAAGTTTTAATACTCCTTAGATGCAGTAGCTCAGATCTGACAGTTACTTGGTTTTTATTTAACTTTTAATTACAGCTAACTCAGTTTTAGTTGATATGATAGTTTTTTGATCTTGGTATGTATTACTCTTTAAATTACCATAATCTGGTAATGTTACTTTTATATCTTGTTTAATTTTTGCTGTTGGCCACATAGTATAGTTTTCTATGTACTTAGCAGACCCAGATGCCCGAAGTGAATTTTTTCTAATGCGTACACTTTTGATTTTTGGCTTGTTATCAGTCCTTAAAAACCATGAATATAATGCCATGATATTCTCCTGTATAATCCTTATTACCCATTCATTATACTCCCAAACAACCTAAATTACATAAGTATAATTTGCTTTTTATCGATTAAATATCTAAGTGACTTTAAAATGTACGAACAAGCATTTTGAAGTCACCTGAGTATATAATGTATAATTGTTACTAAATTATTATCTTATTGTTTTTATAAGTAGAAATTTATACATGAAACACTTTGATTCGAAAAAATTTCGTCAACACTTTCCTCTTGTTTGTGGCAACCCACGATTAAATACTCAAGTGAAAGGGCTATCGCCACTTGTTTACCTTGATAACGGAGCAACCACGCAAAAGCCTGCATGTGTTATAGCGTGCTATCAGTATTTTTATCAAAATATTAATGCGAATGTTCATCGTGCATCACATAGCTTAAGCACTAAGGCTACAATAGCTTTTGAGCAGACGCGAGATACCGTTAGAGCTTTCATTAATGCAAAAAGTAATAAAGAAATTGTTTGGACAAAAGGTACAACTGAAAGCATTAATTTGATTGCATCAAGTCTTGGTAAAAAAATCCTTAACGTTGGAGATGAGATTATATTAGCGGTGAGTGAGCATCACGCTAATATTGTGCCTTGGCAATTAATTGCAGAACAAACAAGAGCTGTGATTAAAGTATTATCACTCGACGCTACAGGAAAAGCTGATCTTACTGAGTTTGATAAATTACTTAACAATAAAACAAAAATAGTTTGTTGTGCGCATATATCTAATGTACTGGGTAAAATAAACCCAATTAGCGAAATTATTCAAAAAACAAAATCGGTTGGCGCAATAACAATTATTGATGGAGCGCAATCAATAGCACACTTTTCTGTTGATGTGCAGACACTTGATTGTGATTTTTATGTGTTTTCTGCTCATAAAATGTATGGTCCAACAGGTGTTGGTGTACTGTATGGTAAGGAAGCTTTGCTTGACGTTATGCCACCTTATCAAGCGGGTGGAGAAATGATTAAAACCGTAAGTTTGAAAGAACAAACCACATTTAATTCATTACCATTTAAATTTGAAGCAGGCACACCAAATATTGCTGGCGTTATTGCCTTTGCTGAGGCTGTCAATTTTATTAACCAATATAACACTATTGAAATAACTGAATACGAACAACAATTAACACAATACTGTTATCAAGCCTTAAGTAAAATAGCTAGAGTAAAGTTTATTGTAGAAAAAATGCCTGATATTCCTGTGATCGCTTTTACTGTCAAAGGGCATCATAATCATGATATAGCGACAAGTCTCGATAGTTATGGTGTTGCTGTTCGTAGCGGTCATCATTGCGCGATGCCATTAATGGAATACTTAAATATCTCAGGTTGCTTGCGTGTGTCAATGGCACCCTACAATACCTTCGTTGAAATTGATTATTTTATTAAATGTTTAATGAAAATAATTCAACAAGAAAATGATAGTTCAATAGAAGTAGTTAGTAATAATGTTTCTATTGAAAACGGATTGACAAGTACGGAAATTATTAATCAATTTTCAAATATTAAAAGTTGGGACTCTAGGCACCGAGAAATTATGTTATTGGGTAAACAGCTAGAGCGCCTAGATAAAAACTTGAGAAATGAACAAAGTTTGATCATCGGTTGTGAAAGTTTAGCGTGGGTAATAGCGACAAAAAATGCTCAAGGTGTTTTTTACTTTCAATCAGACAGTGATGCAAAAATAATTCGTGGTTTGTTGGTGATAGTTTTAGCTGCCTTTAATGGTAAAACCGCGCTGCAAATAAAGTCATTTGATATTAATACTTATTTTGAAAGCTTAGGGTTAATGCAGCATTTAAGCCCTTCACGGGGAAATGGTGTATTGGCAATTGTAGATAAAATAAAGAAAATAACAAGAGTCTAGGATATAGTTTCTTGCTTTTTTAATAACTTATCTATCGCTCTACCCACGGCAAAAAAAGCAAAAGTTGCTGTTACATGGGTAGTAGCACCAAAACCTCCACTACAATCTAAGCGCATTGCACTATTGTTACCATCACTAACGTCAGGTTTTGCTAAGCAAACTTCTCCCAGCTCAGTTGGGTAGCGCAACTGCTCAGTAGAAAAAACGGCATCGATAGAAAACTTTCTTTTACTCGCCTTTGTAATATCTGCACGAGGAAAGTTAAATTCACGCCTTAATTGATTTTTAACTTTGGCAAGAAGAGGATCTTGGTAAGTTTTACTTAAATCGGTGATGGCTATTTTACTCGGGTCTACTTGGCCACCTGCACCGCCAATAGTGATTATTGGTAGTTTATTGCGTTTACAGTAGGCAATAATACGTGTTTTTATATCAACGGAATCAATTGCATCAATAACATAGTCATAATTATGGTTAAGTAAATTGCTTAGGTTTTCTACTGTGACAAAATCTTCAACAATATTAATTTGGCAATCAGGGTTGATTTGTTTGATGCGTTCACACATTACATCAACCTTACTTTCACCAATAGTTTCACTCAGTGCGTGAATTTGACGATTTATATTTGTAATACAAATGTCATCAAGATCAATCAAGGTTAAATTGCCTATACCGTTTCTAGCAAGTGCTTCAGCCACCCAAGAGCCAACACCTCCAATACCTATAATACAAAAATGTGAATTTTGTAAAATTTGAGCGCCATTTTGGCCATATAGACGGGCAATGCCGCCAAATCTTAAAGAATAATCTGACATAAAAATAAGTACTTAATTGATCAAAATTAACAATCCTTATTATACAGAGTTAATAGTAGTGGTTAAAACAAAGTAATGTCATTTAAGGGGAATAAATATAGGTTGTTTTATAAAGAACATCAGATTATCACTTAACAACCTCTGTTTTTAGAACGTGATTGCTTAGGGCATACAGTATATTTGGTTAAGATGTTTTAACGGTGACTACCTGACATTATTTAATCAATATTAGTAGTTTTTGATTATTTTCTTTAAATAATTTTTAGAGATAATACAAAGGAAATAGTAATAAAAGTATCCGTTAGACAATATTTTTCACATATAAAGTTATGAATGTATTTTTTTTATGAATAATTGTTATTGTTTTAATAAATAAGGATTATAGTCCTTTTATCAATTTTAAACTTATTTTGGTTGAAAAATAATCATTTTTAGTGGGGGGGTTAAATATATAATTAATTATACGCAATAAAAAAGGTAGCAAATGCTACCTTTTTTGTTATTTGATATTAATTATCGCTTCGATAAAGATATAAATTCACGGTTTATTTCGCCCGTATATTTTTGACGAGGACGACCGATTTTTTGACCCGGTTGAGATAACATTTCATCCCAATGAGCAATCCAACCAACGGTTCTAGACATCGCAAAAATTACTGTAAACATGCTTGATGGAATACCAATAGCCTTTAAGATAATACCTGAGTAGAAATCTACATTCGGGTAAAGTTTTTTCTCAATGAAGTATGGGTCTTCTAATGCTACTTTTTCTAATGCCATAGCAACATCAAGTAACGGATCGCTGATACCTAATTCTTTTAATACATCATGACAGGTTTCACGCATAACAGTAGCACGAGGGTCAAAGTTTTTATAAACACGGTGACCAAAGCCCATTAAGCGGAAAGAATCATTCTTATCTTTTGCCTTAGCAACAAATTCATCAACACGGTCTAAACTACCAATTTCTTCAAGCATAGTTAAACATGCTTCATTGGCTCCACCATGTGCAGGCCCCCATAAAGAAGCAATACCCGCAGCAATACAGGCATAAGGATTGGCACCAGAAGAGCCAGCTAAACGTACTGTTGACGTTGAAGCGTTTTGTTCGTGATCAGCATGAAGAGTGAAAATTCTATCCATTGCATTAGCAATAATAGGGCTCACTTTATATTCTTCAGCAGGTACAGAGAACATCATGTGTAAGAAGTTTTCAGCGTAAGTTAAATCATTGCGTGGGTAAACAAAAGGTTGCCCTACACTGTACTTATAAGCCATTGCTGCGATGGTTGGCATTTTAGCAATTAAACGATGAGCACTACGTTTGCGTTGTGCAGGGTCGTTAATATCTAAATCGCTGTGGTAGAAAGAAGATAAAGCGCCTACTACACCACAGAGCATTGCCATTGGATGGGCATCAGGTAAGAAACCGTGAAAGAAGTGCGCTAGCTTTTCATGCACCATGGTATGAGTTGTAATAATGTTTTTAAATTCATCATATTCTGTTTTATTTGGTGCACTGCCATTAAGAAGAATATAACAAACTTCTAAATAATCAGCTTCTTTAGCTAAGCTATCAATAGGATAACCACGATGTTGTAAAACACCTTTGCCACCATCAATAAAAGTAATTGATGACTCACATGATGCCGTAGCTAAAAAACCTGGATCGTAAGTGAAGTAGCCATGGCTACCTAAGGTTCTAATGTCAATTACGTCGGTACCAGCAGTGCCTTTAAGAATAGGCAGGTCGGCAATTTCTTTACCATCAATACTTAGCGAAGCTTTAGATTCAGCCATATGTTTTATCCCCTATGATTTTATAATGTACAATTTTTGTTCTGATTATATTTGGTAAACCAGTAGATAAGAATAGTTCTTATTTAAAAGCGAAATGGAAAAATAATCAGTATTTTGACTTAACTTGGGTAAATCGAACTGCTGACATTCTACCTCAATTTATAATAAAAATGTAATAGCCATTAGACTAAAGTTTGATGGGGGTCATGGATTCGTTTAAAAATTAACCGTTAATTGTTTTTTATCTGCTAGCTCTTTTCTAAGACTGAATAAGGAAAATTGAATTTATTTTATATCAGCTATATAATCTAGTCGTTCTGTAAATGCTTTTTTGTAATTTCGTGACTTTAACAAGAAAATGGATAGACAAATTCTTGTTAATGAAATGTTATGTTTAGATTCAACTAACTTTTCTTATACGAAAGTATTAATAAAATTACTTAGCCAATGTAGGCTAAGTTCGCTATTATTACGCGACTTCGGTTAACTAGAGAAATAATTAACAGATTCTCTTCTTAACAAAAGGCAGTTACCGTTCATTTCGGGAATTACTTATTTAGTAATCTCTTTAGTATTTTTTCTGTAAATTGAAATTAATACTAAATTCTAAAAGGTAGTTCATGAGTAACAATAATAAAAGTTGAAGGCTTTCGAGCTCTTTAGGCAACAATTGTGAAAAAACAACGTCCTGTAAACCTAGATCTAACTACAATAAAGATGCATCCAGCAGCTAATGCTTCAATACTTCACCGTGTTTCTGGTGTAATTATGGTATTTGCTATTGGTATCTTATTGCTGACCCTTTCAACCTCTCTTTCTTCTGCTGAAGGATTTGCCCAAATTCAAGATTATCTTGATGGCTTTTTCTTTAAGTTTATTATTTTCGGCTGTCTTTCTGCGCTGACTTATCATGTATTAGCAGGTGTTCGTCACTTGTTCATGGATTTGGGTCACTTTGAAGAGTTAGTTTCGGGTAATATCAGTGCCAAATTAATTATGATTATTTGGTTAGCTGTATCTGCAGTGATAGGAGTTTGGTTATGGTAAGTGTCGTCGCTTCAGTAGGCCGTAATGGCGTACATGATTTTATTCTTCTAAGAGCTAGTGCAGTTATTCTTGTACTATACACCTTACTTCTTGCTGGTTTTTTCATAGTAACCCCCAGTGTTACTTATGATGCTTGGCAAGGGTTCTTTGCTTGCATGACCGTAAAGGTTGCCACAATGTTATCGTTACTTGCGTTACTTGTGCATGCTAAAATTGGTGTTTGGCAAGTATTGTCAGACTATATCAAACCAGCATTTTTACGTGGTGTATTGCAGTTTTTATTTTCAGTTTTGTTATTAGCCTACGTAGTGTTTGGCTTTTCAATTGTGTGGGGTGTGTAAGTGAGCGTTCCTATTCGTGAATTTGACGCCATAGTGATTGGCGCAGGCGGTGCAGGCATGCGCGCTGCATTAGCAATTTCAGAGTCAGGCAAATCTTGTGCCTTGATCTCTAAAGTATTTCCAACTCGTTCTCATACTGTTTCTGCTCAAGGTGGTATTACCGTTGCTTTAGGTAATGCTCATGAAGATCATTGGGAACAACATATGTATGATACTGTTAAAGGCTCTGATTATATCGGAGACCAAGACGCTATTGAATACATGTGTAAAACTGGCCCTGAGTCAGTAATTGAATTAGAGAAAATGGGCTTGCCTTTTTCTCGTACGGAAGAAGGCAAGGTTTATCAACGTCCATTTGGTGGTCAGTCGAAAAACTTTGGTGGAGAACAAGCTGCTCGTACAGCGGCAGCAGCTGACCGTACAGGTCATGCATTACTTCATTGTCTTTACCAACAAAATGTTAAAAACAAAACTAATGTTTACTCAGAGTGGTATGCATTGGACTTAGTTAAAAATAGTGATGGGGCTGTAGTTGGTACAACCGCTATTTGTATCGAAACAGGTGAAGTTGTTTACTTTAAAGCTCGTGCTACTGTTTTAGCTACAGGTGGTGCAGGTCGTATTTTCGCTTCAACGACTAATGCTCACATCAATACTGGTGACGGTGTTGGTATGTCACTTCGTGCTGGTATTCAAATGCAAGACATGGAAATGTGGCAGTTCCACCCAACAGGTATTGCAGGTGCTGGTGTGCTAGTAACTGAAGGTTGTCGTGGAGAAGGTGGTTATCTTCTTAATAAAGATGGTGAGCGCTTTATGGAACGTTACGCACCTAATGCTAAAGATTTAGCAGGTCGTGATGTTGTTGCCCGCTCAATGATGACTGAAATTCGTGAAGGTCGTGGTTGTGACGGTCCTTGGGGTCCTCATATTAAACTTAAGCTTGATCATTTAGGCCGTGAAACGTTATATAAACGTTTACCAGGCGTTTGTGATTTATCGAAAACTTTTGCTCATATTGACCCAGCAGAAGAGCCAATTCCAGTTATACCTACTTGTCACTACCAAATGGGTGGTGTTCCTTGTAACGTTAATGGCCAAGCACTTAATATTGGTGCTGATGGCAAAGAAACTATTGTTGAAGGTTTATTCGCTGTAGGTGAAATTGCTTGTGTATCAGTACATGGTGCAAATCGCTTAGGTGGTAACTCATTACTTGACTTAGTAGTTTTTGGTCGTGCAGCTGGTAATTTCTTAGGTACTTACTTAAACGATACTGAAAATGGTAAAGAAGCGTCTGAATCTGATTTAGAAGCGTCACTTGCTCGTACTAATCGTTGGGAGTCTTCGACAACAGGTGAAGATCCTGTGCAGATTCGCAAGGATTTACAACAATGTATGCAAATGAACTTCTCAGTATTCCGTGAAGGTGAAGCAATGGCACAAGGCATGAAAGAGTTAACTGAAATTCGTGAACGCCTTCAAAATGCTAAGTTAGACGATAAATCATCTGAATTTAACACTCAACGTATTGAGTGTTTAGAGTTAGATAATCTAATGGAAACAGCATTTTGTAGTGCAAAAGCTGCTAACTACCGTACTGAGTCTCGTGGAGCACATGCAAGACAAGATTTTACAGAACGTGATGATGTAAATTGGTTATGCCACTCAATCTATACGCCAGAGAGCGAAGAAATGAGTAAGCGTGATGTTAATATGAAACCCGTTCACCGCGAAGCTTTCCCTCCGAAAGCACGTGTTTACTAAGGAGTAGTTGGTATGAAACAGTTATTTTCGATTTACCGTTATAATCCTGATGTAGATGCTAAACCTTACATGAAAGACTACGAATTAGAGATACCTGATGGCTCTGATTTAATGGTACTTGATGCGCTTATTTTATTAAAAGAAAAAGACTCAAGTTTATCATTCCGTCGTTCGTGTCGCGAAGGTGTTTGTGGCTCTGATGGTTTGAACATGAATGGCAAAAACGGCTTAGCTTGTATTACGCCATTATCAGAGTTAAAGGCCAGTACGATTATTTTACGCCCTTTACCTGGTTTGCCTGTAGTACGTGATTTAATTATTGATATGACTCAGTTTTATGAGCAATATGAAAAAATTAAGCCATACTTGATTAACGATGCTCAACAACCAGCGCGTGAAAACATACAATCAATTGAAGAACGTGATAAGTTAGACGGCCTTTATGAATGTATTTTATGTGCATGTTGTTCAACTTCTTGTCCGTCTTTCTGGTGGAATCCTGATAAATTTATTGGGCCTGCTGGTTTATTACACGCTTATCGTTTCTTAATCGATAGCCGTGATACTGCGACAGAAGAGCGTTTAGATGGCTTGCAAGATGCTTATAGTGTATTCCGTTGTCATGGCATAATGAACTGTGTTGATGTTTGTCCAAAAGGATTAAACCCAACTAAAGCTATTGGTCATATTAAATCAATGTTATTAAGTCGAGCGGTTTAACGGCTTAAGTAAATAGTATAGAGGAAATACCTAGACTAACTGTCTAGGTATTAACAAATTAAAGTTTCAGTATGTTTTATTTTTAGGCATACTGTTATTTTAGTAAAACTTTATTCAGGTAATTGTTTAGCTTAAAGTTGTAGAGTTCAAATTTTATAAAGAAGGACGAAGTTGACGTTAGTCAACGAGTACTTTAGACACAGAAATTGGGTGATACAGTCGTAAGATAAATGATTACATTTTTTTAGTTGCTTTACCCCCCTACCAAAGGAAAAGGCAATGCCAGAAGGTGTAATGAAGGCTTGGCTAGAGTCTTCCCACTTAAACGGTGGTAACATCGTTTATATTGAAGAATTGTACGAATCATACCTAGATAACTCAGCCTCTGTGTCTGCAGAATGGCGTGAAATCTTTTCAGAACTTCCTAAAGTTGAAGGTAGTGAGGTGGAATATCGCCACAGCACTATTCGCGATGAATTTAAAGTTTTAGCTAAGCAACAACAAAAACAAGTTGTTACGAGCGGCGGTGACGCCAAACAAGTTAAAGTTTTACAACTGATCAATGCTTTTAGGGTTCGCGGCCATCAAAATGCTAATTTAGATCCATTGGGTTTATGGCAGCGTGATAAAGTTCGCGATTTACAGCTTTCACATCATGACTTATCCGAAAATGACTTCGACAAAGAATATAATGTCGGCTCATTAGCTATCGGTCAAGACTCGATGAAGTTAGGTGAGTTATATAAAGCACTAAGAAAAACTTATTGTAGTTCTCTTGGTGCTGAGTATATGCATATCACTTCAACGGATGAAAAACGTTGGTTACAAAATCGTATAGAATCAATACAGTCTCAATTGACACTTAGTGTTGGTGAAAAAACTGAAATTCTAAAAGGTTTAATTGCTGCAGATGGTTTAGAGAAATATCTTGGTGCAAAATTCCCGGGTGCTAAACGCTTTTCATTAGAAGGCGGCGATGCACTTGTTCCTATGCTAAAAGAGCTGATTAACCGAGCGGGTGCTGCAGGCACTAAAGAAATGGTAATCGGCATGGCTCATCGTGGTCGCTTAAATGTTTTAGTGAATGTTATGGGTAAAAATTCATCAAAAGTATTTGATGAATTTGGTGGTAAGCACGATGAAGTATTAGGCTCAGGTGATGTAAAATATCATCAAGGTTATTCGTCTGATTTTGTTACCCCTGGCGGCACGGTTCATCTGGCCTTAGCGTTTAACCCTTCACATCTTGAAATAGTTAATCCTGTTGTTATTGGTTCAGTACGAGCTCGTTTAGACAGGCGTGATGGTAATCAAGGTGATTTGGTTTTACCTATTACTATTCATGGTGACTCAGCTATTGCTGGACAGGGCGTTGTACAAGAAACCTTTAATATGTCGCAAGCGCGTGCATTTAAAGTAGGTGGCACTGTACGTATTGTAATAAACAACCAAGTAGGGTTTACCACTTCAAAAGCAGAAGATACTCGTTCAGGCGAATATTGTACTGAAATAGCTAAAATGGTACAGGCACCTATATTACATGTTAATGGTGATGACCCTGAAGCGGTTATTTTAGCAACACAAATTGCACTTGATTATCGTAACGAATTTAAACGAGATGTCGTGATTGATTTGGTTTGTTATCGCCGTCATGGTCATAATGAAGCAGATGAGCCAAGTGCTACACAGCCATTAATGTATAAAATTGTTAAAAAGCATGCGACTCCTCGTCAACTTTATGCTGATAAATTAATTCGCGAAGGTAGCTTAACGAAAACTAATATTGATGAGCTAGCTTCATATTATCGTAAATTATTAGATGAAGGTCAGTGTACCGTTGATCAGTGGCGTCCAATGACAGAGCATTCTGTAGATTGGACTCCCTATATTGGTCATGAATGGGATGATGATTACGATAAAGAAATGAGCCTTGATAAGCTTAAAGAACTTGCTGTTAAAGTCTCTACTTATCCTGAAAATCATCCTGTACATTCTCGTGTTAAAAAGATCTATGATGATCGTATGAAAATGGCCACGGGTGAGAAATTGTTAGACTGGGGTATGGCTGAAAATATCGCTTACGCATCCATAGTTGATGCTGGTGATAGAGTCCGTATTACTGGTCAAGATGCAGGTCGTGGTACTTTCTTCCATCGTCATGCTGTTTTACATAATCAAGACGATGGTAGTACTTATTTACCTTTGCAAAACATTAGTGAAGAACAAGGTTCTTTTGATGTTCATGATTCTGTATTATCAGAAGTATCTGTATTGGCATTTGAATATGGCTATACAACAGCAGAGCCTGCAGGCTTAACTATTTGGGAAGCCCAATTTGGTGATTTTGCTAACTGTGCCCAAGTGGTATTCGATCAATTCATTAGCTCAGGCGAACAAAAGTGGGGTCGTTTATGTGGCTTAACTATGCTATTGCCACATGGCTATGAAGGTCAAGGGCCAGAGCATTCGTCTGCTCGTTTAGAGCGCTTCTTGCAACTTTGTGCTGATTGCAATATGCAAGTATGTGTACCTTCAACACCAGCGCAAGTATTTAATATGCTGCGTCGCCAAGTTGTTCGCCCTATGCGTCGTCCATTGGTTGTGATGTCGCCGAAATCATTATTACGTCATCCATTAGCCGTATCTTCTTTAGAAGAGCTAGCAACGGGAGAGTTTAAAAATGTTATTGGTGAAATTGACGATTTAGACTCGAAAGCTGTTGAACGAGTTGTGTTTTGTAGTGGTAAAGTCTACTACGAATTACTTGAGCAACGTCGCAAAGATGAACTTAATAATATTGCTATTATTCGTATTGAGCAATTGTATCCATTTCCAGAGAAAGAACTTCAAGCTGCTATTAAAGACTACCAGCATGTGAAGCAATTTGTTTGGTGTCAGGAAGAACCACAAAATCAAGGTGCTTGGTATTGTTCTCAGCATCATTTTAGAGCGGCTATCCCTAAAGGTACTTATTTGACTTATGCTGGCCGTAATGCCTCTGCCGCACCAGCGGTTGGTTATATGTCTCTGCATGTGAAAGAACAACAAGCGCTTGTCACTCAAGCGTTAACATTAGATTAACTATTGAGTGCACCTGCGTTTAACTAAAAAAGTAGTTAGACACAAAGTGCAAAAAGTTTGTAAGGAATAAAAAAAATGACAACCGAAATCAAAGTTCCGGTACTACCTGAATCAGTTGCAGATGCAACCATAGCAACTTGGCATGTACAAGTTGGTGAAAAATTTACTCGTGATCAAGTATTAGTCGATATTGAAACTGATAAAGTCGTATTAGAAGTACCAGCAACCGTTGACGGCGTTTTGACTGATATTAGCCAAGTAGAAGGCGCAACAGTGTTAGGCGATCAAGTTATTGGTACCTTCTCTGAAGGTAAAGGAGAAGTTGGTGAAGAATCAGCAGCTCCTCAAACAGCTGCAATAGCAAACAAAGTAATTGATATTATTGTTCCTGTATTACCAGAGTCTGTAGCAGATGCAACCGTAGCAACTTGGCATGTAGCAGAAGGCGATACTGTATCAGTTGATCAAAATTTAGTAGATATTGAAACTGATAAAGTTGTTTTAGAAGTGGTAGCTCAAGAAAACGGTGTGATTGGTGAAATTATTCATGCTGAAGGTGATACCGTTTTAGGCTCACAAAAAATTGGTGAATTAAATGTAGGTGCTTCAGCTAACGCTACTGCTACGGCAACATCTGACGAAGCTGTAAGCACTAATGAATTAGCTAGCCCATCAGTTCGCCGCTTGATGACTGAAAAAGGCTTGTCAGCAAATGATGTCACTGGCTCAGGTAAAGGCGGGCGTATCTCTAAAGAAGATGTTGATGCAGCTGTTGCAGCTAAAAGTGCTCCAGTACCTCCTGCAAAAGCAGTTTCTGCACCTGTTACACAAGATTTAGGTGAACGCACTCAAAAACGTGTTCCAATGACACGTTTACGTAAAACGATTGCTACTCGTTTATTAGAAGCAAAAAATTCTACGGCAATGTTAACAACATTTAATGAAGTTAATATGAAGCCAATTATGGATTTACGTAAGCAATATAAAGACGTTTTTGAAAAAACTCATGATACGCGTTTAGGTTTTATGTCTTTTTACGTAAAAGCAGTAACGGAAGCCCTTAAGCGTTTTCCTGCAGTAAATGCATCAATTGATGGTGATGACATTGTTTATCATAACTTTTTTGATATCTCTATTGCAGTATCTACACCGCGTGGTTTAGTTACTCCTGTATTACGTGATTCAGATCAATTGAGCATGGCTGGTATTGAAAATGGCATTCGTGATTTAGCAATTAAAGGTCGTGACGGTAAGCTTTCTCTTGCTGACATGACAGGTGGTAATTTTACCATTACTAATGGTGGTGTATTTGGCTCGTTACTTTCAACGCCAATTCTAAACTTACCTCAAGCTGCTATTTTAGGTATGCATAAAATACAAGACAGACCTATGGCGGTTGATGGAAAAGTTGAAATATTGCCTATGATGTATTTAGCACTTTCTTATGATCATCGCTTAATTGACGGTAAAGAATCTGTTAGTTTCTTAGTAACAATTAAAGAATTACTAGAAGATCCAGCACGCTTACTTTTAGATGTATAGTTGTTAGTTTAATATTTATAAAATTTTATTAGACGAAAAACTATCACTTAGTAGACTATAGTATTAGCTCTTTTGGCTACCGTCACTAGAGCTTTTGTACTATAATTTGTTAACTTTTCATTGGCTTTTGTTTGTTTTTATTTTTTACTAAAGATATTTTTACTAAATATTTTCTATTAAAAGATAAGGAAAACGCTAGCTTTCATTTACAGATAAATGGATAAAACACCATGAATTTGCATGAGTATCAAGCGAAACAATTATTCGCTGAATATGGTTTACCAGTTTCTGAAGGTTTCGCTTGCGATACCCCTCAAGAAGCTGCAGAGGCTGCTGACAAAATTGGCGGCGATATGTGGGTTGTTAAAACTCAAGTACACGCGGGCGGACGTGGTAAAGCTGGCGGTGTTAAGCTAGTTAAAACCAAAGAAGAGATTAAAGATTTCGCTCAAAACTGGTTAGGTAAAAACTTAGTTACTTACCAAACAGATGAAAATGGTCAGCCAGTATCTAAAATTTTAGTTGAAAGCTGTACTGACATCGCTAACGAGTTATACCTTGGTGCTGTTGTTGACAGAGCTTCACAAAAAATCGTTTTTATGGCATCTACTGAAGGTGGCGTTGAAATTGAAAAGGTTGCTGAAGAAACGCCTGAGCTAATTCACAAAGCTGAAATTGATCCGCTTGTTGGTGCTCAACCATACCAAGCTCGTCAATTAGGCTTTAAATTGGATTTAAATCCAACGCAAATGAAGCAGTTTGTTAAGATCTTTATGGGTCTTGCTCAAATGTTTGAAGATTGCGATTTCGCCTTATTAGAAATCAACCCGTTAGTTGTTACTGACGAAGGTAACCTTCACTGTTTAGACGGTAAAATTGGTATTGATGGTAATGCGTTATATCGTCAACCTAAAATGCGAGCTTTTCATGATCCATCTCAAGAAGATGAACGTGAAGCACATGCAGCACAGTGGGAGCTTAACTATGTAGCTCTTGATGGAACTGTTGGTTGTATGGTTAACGGTGCAGGCCTAGCAATGGGTACTATGGATATCGTTAATTTACACGGCGGCAAGCCAGCTAACTTCTTAGATGTTGGCGGCGGTGCAAACAAAGAACGTGTTTCTGAAGCATTCAAAATCATTTTATCTGACGACAACGTTAAAGCTGTTTTAGTTAATATTTTTGGTGGCATTGTTCGTTGTGACATGATTGCTGAAGGTATCATTGGTGCAGTTAAAGAAGTAGGTGTTAAAGTACCTGTTGTTGTACGTCTTGAAGGTACAAATGCTGAATTAGGTCGTGAAGTTCTTAAAAATTCTGGCTTAGACATTATTGCTGCTGAGTCATTAACTGATGCAGCAACAAAAGTTGTAGCAGCTGCGGAGGGCAAGTAATGTCTGTATTAATTAATAAAGATACTAAAGTTATCTGTCAAGGTTTCACTGGTGGTCAAGGTACTTTCCATTCAGAACAAGCTATTGACTACGGTACACAAATGGTTGGTGGCGTAAGCCCAGGTAAAGGCGGTCAAACGCACCTTGGTTTACCAGTATTCAATACAGTACGTGATGCAGTAGAAGCAACTGGCGCAACAGCAACAGTTATCTACGTTCCAGCACCGTTCTGTAAAGATGCAATTTTAGAAGCTATTGATGCTGGTATCGAAATTATCGTTACTATCACTGAAGGTATTCCAACGTTAGACATGGTTGACGTAAAAGTTAAACTTGAAGAGTCTGGCGCTCGTATGATCGGTCCTAACTGTCCAGGTGTTATTACTCCAGGCACTCCTGATCAAAAGGGATGTAAAATTGGTATTATGCCTGGTCACATTCATTTACCAGGTAAAGTTGGTATTGTTTCACGTTCTGGTACGTTAACGTACGAAGCCGTAAAACAAACAACTGACGCTGGTTTTGGCCAGTCTACTTGTGTAGGTATTGGTGGTGATCCTATCCCAGGCACTAACTTCATCGACGTATTAGAAATGTTCCAAGCTGATCCTAAAACTGAAGCAATCGTAATGATTGGTGAAATTGGTGGTACTGCTGAAGAAGAAGCTGCGGAATATATCAAAGCTAACGTTACTAAACCTGTAGTATCTTACATTGCTGGTGTTACAGCACCTGCTGGTAAGCGTATGGGTCACGCTGGTGCGATTATCGCTGGTGGTAAAGGTACGGCTGATGAGAAATTTGCAGCATTAGAAGCGGCTGGTGTTAAAACTGTTCGCTCTTTAGCTGAAATTGGCTCTGCACTTAAAGAGAAAACAGGCTGGTAATCAGTTTTTGATTGCAAACAGAGTTTTTGATAAAACTCGCTGATTAGCTAATGCCGCTCACTTATAAAGTGAGCGGCATTTATTTTTTATAATACTTTTGTTCTCTTACTGAACTTGATAAACGGCAACAGTACCGCTAATTTCATTACCAACAATAATTAATGGTAATCCGTTAGGGCTATCATCGGCTGAAATAAAGACCATGCCCTCAGGCGCTAAATCACCATGAGATATATCATTAAAATCACGATTGTTGGTGTAGCTAATAAATTGAACACCATAGGGATTCGTTATGTCGTACATAGCAATACCGCCCATTCGTTCCATACCAATAAAAGCATAGGTACGTTCGCCAATTTGCCCTATAGCTAACGCTTCTGGTTCAGGGCCTTTGGCATCAGAACGGGTGTCAGCATCATTTTCATCTTCATCGTTATTGAAATTTACACCGTATAATCCCGCTGTTATTTTTTCAAAATCAGCACCACTATCAAAAACTAAGTGACCATTTCCATCCCATATTGAAAATGAGCGAGCACCAAATGAGTAGAGTTTTTCAAACTCGCTCTCTTCGTTAAGCCCCAAATAAGGAATAACTTTTAAACGGCCTAATTGTTGGTCGGTTTGAAGTTCGGCCGCATTAGGAAACGCTTGAGCATTTAAGGGTAAATCTTTTACTCTTTTATCAACATCTTGAAAGCCATCGCCTGCGTCGCCTTCGTTGGCAGTTACCAGATACGTTTTGCCATTAACTTGATAATGAGCAATGGTATCAGGCTGATATAGACCATAAAGGTTATCGTAATTGCGAATATTAACTTTATCATCTTTATCACTGGCATCAAGTTGATTGGTGAGTTTACTGTGATCTTTAAACCCCAACCCTTTAACATCAACAATAGTTTCAGTATCTAAATCGACAATTGCAATAGCATTTGCTTCTTGTAGCGTTACATAAGCTGTTTTACTATCATCAGAAATAGTGACATATTCAGGTTCTATCGCGTGAGCTAAATCAATTGCTTCAGGATTAATGTTTATCCCATCAATGGCTTGGTTATTAAAGGCATCAAAATACAAGGTGTTAACCGTAGCGTTAGCAACATCATTGTTGAGGTTAACGATAGAAATAGAGCCTTTTTTATCATCAGCAGCATTATCAGGAGCTTGCGCTTCGTTAGCAACAACTAGTCTTTTTCCGTCTGGTGAAAAAGCAATATTGTCAGGTAAAACACCAACACGTACAGCCGTATAATCGTTTACATTGAACGTACCATCACTATTAATAGCATAAAAAAGAATGACGCCATTATCTTGAACATCATTTACATGAGCAATAGCAACGGCTAACGTATTTTTATGCAGTGCAATACTGTTTATATCTGAAATATCAATGGCTTCATTATTAATAGTTATACTGTTAGGTAGGTCGTATACTACGCCTGTTAAATTAAAACTGGTGGTGGGTGACGTTAGTTCGTTAGTAGATAAATTAGCTAACGAAGATACTTCTATTCTGTTACCTAAATCACCATTTATTGCAAAAACTGAACTTGACGCTATATGATATTGAACAATCTCAGCTGCACCTTCA
Organism: Colwellia sp.; assembly: GCA_016745015.1. Taxonomy (GTDB): domain Bacteria; phylum Pseudomonadota; class Gammaproteobacteria; order Enterobacterales; family Alteromonadaceae; genus Colwellia. The sequence goes on along the minus strand of JADGDH010000001.1, from coordinate 3,277 downwards.
CCCGTTGAGCTAGCTTGGTAACGCGCAATTAAGCCCATTTCAGGTTTCTTACTCACCATTGATTTAGTTGAAGTGAATATATCACCAATGTTGAGTACGTTTATTTCAGTATTCGCACCTTCAATACCAAAATCATTGTCATTAATTAACATAATATGTTGTGCATCTAACCAAGCTATACCTTCAACTTTTTCAGGTAAATTTGGTGCATCAATCATACTATTGAAAACCAAAGATTTATTAACAGGCGTTGCATTTTTAGCGCTTAAGTTGTAAATATCTTCAAGTGTTTTTGATGTGTCAGATTCTGCCACCATTACACTTTCACTACTGAGGGAGGTGTTTGCTATATTTTGACCACTGCTAAGGTTGATGCGGTATAATTTAGTTGTTTTTGTAACTCTTTCAAGAATAATTAAGTCGTCATTACCTATTGCTAGCATTTCAGACACTTTAACATTTTTTTGTTTTTTAGCAATATCTCCTATAACACCGTCAGTATAGGTTTCAGGCGTGTCAAGTACATAAATATACTCGCCTAATGCGTTGCCTAATTCACCGTTATTTAAAGCATATTTCATTATTCTTACATGACGAGATTCTGCATAGTTTGGGTTTTGCAAAGGGCTTTGCATAATAAAATATAAAGAGCTTTCATCAGGCGATATCGCAATAGATTCAATACCACGATTAAGTTTTCGTTTGTGATATATTGCAGGAATATCACCAGTAATAGGGTAGTTTGCTGAGGTTAATTGGTTCTCTATACCTGCGGGCACTACGCGAGAAAGCACTTTACCATCACTGGCAATATGTAACAATGACACCCCGTATTCTTCTGAAATCCAAAAACTTCCATCACTTAACTTAACCATAGCTTCTGGATCAATCCCTTCTGAATCTAAATCAATTGCTGCCCCTTGGTTATTAAATGCTAATTCTGTATTAGTGGTGCCATCGGTAAAGGTTAGTGGGTTAGGTAAACCACTAATTGGGTTACCGTCACTATCTTTTATGGTAATGGTTTCAATTAGTTTTGCTTGTTTATCACCATGACTATTCTCAACTAATTCCCATTTATAAATACTGGGAGTAAAACTTAGCACAGGAAATATTTTGCCTTTAACAGCGGTTTCGTTAACTAAACAAAAGTTTGCAATACCAATAATACTATCGCTATCACTACATTTTATATTAGCGCCACGGTCTGAAATAGTATAAAAAATATTAGCAGCATCACCAGAAAAATGATAAGCGCCTGAACCAAAACCTATGGTTAGTGAGACATCATTACCTGTTTTTTCATTTGATTTGAAGCTTGCTGTGGATAGTTTTTCGGTTTCGCTACTAATTGAAAATTGAGTTTTTTTCAATGATAAGTTATTAATTGAAGTTGCTATATTTGGCGTACACAAATATTCAGTTGTCGTTATTTCTGATATGTCTAAGCTGTTGTTAGCATTGCTATCTAAACCGCTGCTAACTTTTACACCACCATTAAAACATTCATTTGAACCGATAGATATTTGGGCTTGGCTAATTAAACTATTAAAACCACTGGTACCATTCGTACCGCTAGCACCATCGGTACCATCATCGCAGCCTGTTAATGTCGTTAATATTGCAGATAAAATCAATGTTTTTTTGAACTTCACAAGTAACCTCTAAAATTTATAATAAAAAATATTTGTAAACTATAGAGGAGTAATATTAAGTTTTTGTTATAGTAATATTAAGGAAATAAGTTAATTTAAATTATTGTATGTATTCGTATAATGCTTTCAAAACAGACATTTTGCTTTTGTTCTCTTCATGTTCATGCACTAAATTTTCAATTTTAATCATAAACTCATCTATGCTTAAAATACCTTTACCACCGTACTGTAGCTTACTTTGACAATATTGTTGCCATTGTTGCTGTTCTTCAGTTGTTAAGGTGTGAGGATAGTTTCGTGCTCGATATCTAAACAAAAGTACCGATAAACGTTCATCTTGAAACTTAAAAGGGTGGCTGCCAAGTTGCTCAGGTGATAATCCACGCAAAATGTCCATTTGGGCTTTATCGCTGTGGCTAAAAAAACTTCCACCATAAAGTGCTTGTTCAGCATCTATATCATTATTATCAAAATCATTTTGGGCAAACACATCACTGAGCTTATCTCTAAGTTCGGCATGTTTTTTTAACAAGGCCAAATTTTCTAGGCAATAATCACGCGGTATTGCCAAGCGCTGTGCATTTTCAGGTAATAATGTTTTTGCAGGTGCAACGATAGGGCACTTGTTTATATGAATTAATTTAACTGGAATTGGCTTTTCGTCTGGCGCTAAATCATCATAACGCGTATATAAACGGGCTTTAATTTCTTCACTAGATAAACTAAATAAAGGAGTGATATCTTGTGCTAAATCAATGCAAATAACTGCATTTTTATTAATGGGATGATAGCCAATAGGAGCAAACCAACTAGTACAACCATGCTTTGATGAAATTTTACTTGAGGTATGAACGACTGGCGTCATATCTGCAACATTCAATAATTCGGCCACCTGCTTTTTACCTTTTAAATTAAAGATAAAATCATAAAGTTTTGGTTGTTTATCTTTAATCAGTTTTGCCATCGCAATAGTGGCGTAAACATCGCTCATCGCATCGTGAGCTGCTTCATGGCTGATACCATTTTCTTTAGTTAATAGCTCAAGACGAAAGCTCACCACCTGCTCGCCATCACGTTCGACAGTAGGCCAGTTAATGCCTTCAGGGCGAAGAGCATAGCAAGCACGTACCATATCAATAATATCCCATCGGCTATTACCATTTTGCCATTCACGGGCGTAGGGGTCATAAAAATTACGATAGAATAGATAACGAGTTACTTCATCATCAAAACGGATATTGTTATAGCCTGCAACACAGGTATTAGGTGTTGAAAATAAGTTATGAATACGTTCAGCAAACTCAACTTCAGACAATCCCTCTTGCTGCGCTTTTTGCGGTGTAATACCCGTAACTAAACAAGCTTCTGGCTGCGGTAAGTAATCAACAGGAGGCTGGCAATAAAACATCTCAGGCTCACCAATTATGTTGAGATCTAAATCTGTTCTGATCCCTGCAAACTGAGACGGTTTATCAAACTTAGGTGATATCCCCCATGTTTCATAATCGTGCCAAAGAATGCTAGGCTGGTTTTTTTTGTTTTGTTTCATTTTATCCATGTAAACAATTGATTAGTTTTTATTTTATTTCTTTACAAATTTCAAGCTATTCCTAGGCGCTTAA
>JADGDH010000191.1 GCA_016745015.1 Colwellia sp. | reverse complement strand
GATCAAGGAAATGATAAGTTTTATTCTCGAGCAATAAAATTAGCTAAAATTGGCGCAGATATTGAAGAAATAGTTGCAGAATGTGAGCTTCCATATGCTGAAGTTGAAATGCTGATATCTGTATACCAAAAGAAAAATCAGGAATAGATAGTTTTCTCCATGCTGAAAACCAGTTAAACTAAACTATTTTTAATCCTTATTTGCATTTTATTGTGCGCGAACATGGCAAGGAACTAAGCCCTGTGAAGTATTCTATACTCCAATCTATTCGAATAATATTTATATCTTCTTTTATTATTCTATCTGGTTGTTCTACCAGTCCTGCTACAGAAGAAAGTTCAAGTGATCCTAGAGATCCTATAGAAGTTGTCAATAGACCTTTTTGGACATTCACATGGGATTATGTTGATAAATATGTAGCTAAACCAGCTTCTGAATTATATACCACCTATACACCTCCTTCTTTAAGGACTGGTTTGTATAATATGGCACTAAATCTAAATGAACCATCAAGTATTATTAATAATGTACTGCAATTAAAGCTGACTGATGCTGCAAAAAATACAGGGCGATTTGTTTTAAACTCAACAATAGGTTTATTGGGGTTTTATGATCCTGCTAGTGACTTTGGCTGGGCTTCAGAGCAAGAAGAATTTGGAGAAGTATTAGGTAGTTATGGTATTGGAGATGGGCCTTACCTTGTAATACCTGGTTTAGGACCTAGCTCAGTTAGAGAAGAAGTTGGTGACTATGTTGATGGTTTGTATTGGCCTTTAGTCGTTATTGATTTTTGGCCAAATTTAGTACGTTTAGGCATACTTGGACTTGAGAGAAGGGCTTCAATACGAGATCAAGAACAATTATTGCTTGAATCAACAGACCCTTATGAATTTATTAAAAATGCTTATTTTCAAAATATGAACTATCGCTTATACGATGGTAATCCTCCTATTATTATTGATGAAGATGAGGAAGCAGAAATAGATGCGCTATTAGAAGAATTTGAAGATTTAGATTAAAATTTATAAAAACATACCGAAGTTAATCGTAATTTGCTAGAATTGCGGCAATTTTTACTCATACCAATTTGATTGAGTCCATTTTACATGTGGATAAACTTAATCACACGGTATAAATATTATTGGAAATAGTTAGATGAATATCATTGAAGGTTCATTTCAAGCAAAAGGCAAAAAATTTGCCATTGTTGTATCACGTTTTAATCACTTTATCGTTGATAGTTTGTTAGACGGTGCAGTTGATGCGCTTAAACGTCATGGCAGTGTTGCTGACGATGACATTACTATTGTTCGAGTGCCAGGCGCTTATGAACTACCACTAGCGGCAAAAAAGCTTGCTAAAAAAGATGGATATGATGCCATTATTGCTATTGGTGCCGTTATTCGTGGTGGCACACCGCATTTTGATTTTGTTGCAGGTGAGTGTAATAAAGGTTTAGCACAAGTATGTTTAGAGTCAGAAATTCCTGTTTCCTTTGGTGTGATTACAACCGATTCCATTGAACAAGCAATTGAACGTGCAGGTACTAAAGCAGGTAATAAGGGGGCAGAAGCGGCTCTTGGTGCCTTAGAAATGGTTAACGTTCTTTCTCAAATTTAGGAAAACTATTGTGAAACCTTCTCCTAGAAGAAAAGCACGTGAACTAGCAGTTCAGGCAGTTTATTCATGGCAAATTAGTCAAAATTCAGTTAATGATATTGAAGTTAACTTCATTTCAGATAACAGTAAACGTCGTTTTGATATTGAATATTTTCAACAGTTATTGCGCGGTGTAACGAGTAATGTATCAGAATTAGATCTTGCTATATCTCCCCATGTAGATCGCCCTCTTGATGATATTGATCATGTTGAAAAAGCTATTTTGCGTGTTGCTATTTATGAATTAAGTGATTGCCAAGATGTGCCTTATCGCGTTGTTATTAATGAAGCGATAGAGTTAGCAAAATTATTTGCTGCAGATGATAGTCATAAATTTATTAATGGTGTGTTAGATAAAGCAGTAAAATTGATTCGTCCTCAAGATTAATTGAATTTTGAAAAGCAAAAAGTAAATCAATGAAAGAATTTGAACTAATAAAGCACTTTTTTACCGAACAAGCTGTTAAAAGAAAAGATGTACTTCTTGGTATTGGTGATGATTGCGCTGTGGTTTCTAGCACCGAAAATCAAAACATTGTTGTAACTACTGACACGTTAGTTGCTGGTGTTCATTTTCCTCTAGGTACATCAGCAAAAGCTATTGGGCATAAAGCGGTTGCTGTTAATTTATCTGATATTGCTGCCATGGGCGCAAAACCCAGTTGGATATCACTAGCTATAACTTTACCTGAAGTTGATGATGACTGGCTTGCTGAGTTTTGCTCGGGCGCTTTTGAGCTATGTGAGTTTTATAATGTTCAACTTATTGGCGGTGATACTACTCAAGGCCCTTTAAGTATTACTATAACTGCACAGGGGTTAACTCCTGAGGGAAAGTACTTATCTCGTTCGGGTGCTAAATCAGGTGACTGGCTTTATGTTACCGGTGAGATTGGTGATGCTGCTTTAGCTTTGCTGCATATTAAAGAGCCAATGTTAACTGAAAATGATGTTATTGAGCAGGTTCAAAAAAAACTAGACTACCCTAAACCTCGTGTTCTTATGGGGCAAACATTGCGTGAGTATGCATCAGCAGCGATTGATATTTCAGATGGACTGCTTGCTGACTTAGGGCATATTTGCCAAGCTTCAAACGTTGGAGCTAATGTTGTTCTCGATGCTATTCCATTGTCTGATGCTATGAAGAGATCACAACCTTTTGACGATTCAGTTCAACTTGCTCTTAATGGTGGCGATGATTATGAGTTATTGTTTACAGTTTCTGAAGATAATAAAGTGGGTATGGAAACAGCCTTAACTCATGCAGGTGCAGTTATAACCTGTATAGGGCAAATGAATGCATCACAAACTATCTCTACAACGTTAAACAATAAGCCTGTGCCAATTATAAGTACAGGCTTTCAGCATTTTTCTTCAAACAAAAAACACGTAAAAATAACTTAAAGCGTTTAAGTAACGCTTTCAACAATTATGAAACATTCACATTCCAAGGTTACTTTTGATCTTAAACAACCTATTCAGTTTTTAGCTTTAGGGTTTGGTAGTGGTTTAGCACCAAAAGCTCCAGGAACTTTTGGCACTTTAGCTGCAATCCCACTTTTTTTTCTTTTAGCGTTGTTAACGCCTTTACTCTATCTGATTACCGTCGTTGTGATGAGTATAGCTGGCATCTATATTTGTGGTAAAGCAGCTGATGATGTGGGTGTTCATGATCATCCTGCGATTGTTTGGGATGAATTTGTAGGTTTTTTTATCACCATGTTTATGGTGCCGGTGAGTTGGCAAAGTGTTTTAGTCGGGTTTTTATTGTTTCGTTTATTTGATATTTTAAAACCTTGGCCTATTTCTTTTATTGATAAAAAAGTGTCAGGGGGCTTAGGAATAATGTTTGATGATATTCTAGCAGGTGTCTTTGCTTTAATTATCATGCAGTTAATTTTTTAGTTTTTGATTTATTTTTTACTTGAAACTTATTGACCTGTATCAATAGTAATTTTTCCTATTTTAAGCTATTTTTAAATAGGGTATTAAATAAAAGCGGTCTGCGCTTGTTTTTTATTTTTATGCCCTAAGTTATTTATTAAGGCACTTTTTTTTGATAACAATATTTTAGTTATCATCCTTAGTTCACAGTACTTGTTTAAAGTAAATGCTAAAAGGAATACCTATGAAAATAAATCTTTCTGGTCACCACGTTGAAGTTAGTGATTCAATCAAAGAACACATCGAGGAAAAATTTTCCAAAATTGCTAATCACTTTCCCACCTTAATTTCATTAGACGTTATTATTTCTAAAGAACATAACAAACACCAAGTTGAGCTGATAACAAATTATGAAGGTTCACGAGTATCTGCTAAAGGTGCTGATGCAGTTATGTACCCCGCTATTGCAATTGGAGCCAAAAAATTAGATGCAGC
>JADGDH010000046.1:18255-19992 GCA_016745015.1 Colwellia sp. | reverse complement strand
CCTTCACCACCATTACCTGCACGTTCAACAAGTTGTGGTAATTTTGAAAAAACTGATGGTGGATATCCCTTCGTTGCAGGAGGCTCTCCTACCGCTAAGGCAATCTCTCGTTGAGCTTGTGCATATCGAGTTAAAGAGTCTAAAAGTAACAAAACATTTAAACCTTGATCTCGGAAGTATTCACTAATTTGTACAGCGCTTTCACAACCTTTTAAACGCATTAATGGAGAATTATCTGCAGGCGCTGCAACAACGACTGAACGAGCACGTCCTTCTTCACCTAAAATTTCCTCAATGAATTCTTTAACTTCTCGCCCACGCTCTCCAACTAAACCAACGACAATAACATCAGCCGTTGTGCCTCGTGTCATCATCCCCATCAATACACTTTTACCAACACCAGAGCCTGCAAATAACCCCATACGCTGACCTTTACCAACCGTGATAAAACTATTAATTGATCGAACCCCAACATCTAACGGCTCTGTAATTGCTCGACGTGATAAAGGATTTATTGGCTTATTATCTATCGTATATTCTTCGTCTATGCTAATAGGCCCTTTACCATCTAGAGGTTTACCTATGCCATTAATGACTCGACCAAGCAAGTTCATAGATAAAGGTAACTGCAACTTAGTTGATACAGGCAACACTCTTGCGCCAGGCATGACACCACGCAAACTTTCTTCTGGCATTAAATATGTTATATCTTGAGCAAAACCAACCACTTCGGCTAATAAGTCGCCATGGGAAGTCTCAACTAAACATTGGCTACCAATATGTGCTTTTACACCTACGGCTTCTAAAGTTAAGCCAACAACACGTACCAAACGCCCAGCAACAGGCTCTTTAAATGGGTGAATAAAGTTTTGACTGTTTTTAAGTCGTTCACTAATACGTACGCTATCAACCATGTTTTTAAAATTACCTTGTTTAATTCTAGGTTCTAGCAGGAATATAAATAAACAGTTACACACCTATAACTTTTTTCCTAGCGCCTAGTTTTTTCTAATACCTAATTTCTTGCCTACCATCTGAAATTTATTGATGTAAAGCATCTTGCAAAAAAGATTCCAATACTTGCTTTAAGCGGGACTTCATCTGTAAATCAATATTAGATGTGCAATTTTCAATTTGACAGCTTCCAGCACTTAACTGCGGCGCTGGTAATAATTTCCAACCACGTTCTTTAATATGCTGTTCGCCAAATTGCTGTTCAACTTGTTTGATATCATCAGGATTTAAATAAATTTGAGTATTTACTTCATTACTAGGTAACGCTTTGATACCCATATTAATAGCTGCCATTAAAATATCAGGATTTGTTTTAGCTTCTTGTAAAACAACCGCCTCGGTAAGTTGTACAACTAAATTCAACAATTGCTCTTCTATATTTTTTTCAACATTGGCCAAAGGTTTATCAAGTTGCTCAATTAAGTTTTTCCAGTTTTCACTTAACGTGTTAATAGTTTCTTGGCCTTGCGCTAACCCTTGTTCAGTTCCTTCTTCTATACCTTGCGTTTTACCTTCTTCAATTCCTTGAGCTTTGCCTTCTTCATAACCTTTAGCAAAACCTTCTTCTTTACCTTGATTAAACCCTTCATCGTGAGCAGCTTGTCTAATTTCTTCAATTTCTTCAGCAGTAAGAGGCTCTGGTTCAGAAATTTCTTCCTCTGGTGGTTCATAACGCCAATTACTTTTTTTCCCAAAAGCATTTGTATGGTTTTCTTCTTCTAT
>JADGDH010000046.1:5480-18155 GCA_016745015.1 Colwellia sp. | reverse complement strand
TTCTACTTCACTAATACGTACAGGCCCCATCGCTTCAAGATCATCTGCTAACATTTCTGCTGCACGTTTTGACATATTACCAAGGAACTTCTCTTTCAGCGCTTCATCTGCACCTTTAATCGCTTTCATTAAGGCGTCTTGCTCAACTTCTCGTAGAATTGCTTGCATACCGCGATCATCTACATCAGCCAAGTTTTCAAAGACAAACATTAGATCTTGAATTTGTTGACTCATTTCTTCATCACTTTCACGCATGGAATCCATCAACATGCCTTCAACATTAGTATCCAAGTAGTTCATTATATCGGCTGCTGCTTTCAAACCACCCATTTTAGCTGCTTGAGCACCTGCTTGTCCTGCAAATTGTTTTTCCATTATTTCATTTAATTCTTGCAGTGCCGCTGGTTGTACTTCTTCCAAATTAGCAATACGCATCATTAAATCTAAACGTACTTTTTCAGCAAACTGACTCATAATTTCAGCCGATTGCTCTGGCTCTAAATACGAGAGTACAATCGTTTGAATTTGTGGATGTTCATTACGAATAATATTAGCTACTTGTTTAGAGTCCATCCATTTCAAGGAATCTAAACCTTTTGACGTACCTCCCATCACAATTTGATCAATTAAGTTACCGGCTTTGTCTTCACCTAAAGCGGCAGTCAATGCTTTGCGAACAAAGTCTTCACTTTGGAAACCAATCGTTGAAAAGTTTTGAATCTCATGAATAAATTGCTTATGAACAGCAGTAATCTTTTCTTGAGTAAAATCTTCCATTGCAGCCATAACCGTACCCACTTGCTGTACTTGCTTTGGCTCTAGATGTTTTAATATTTGCGCAGCATCTTCTTCTGATAAACTCAGCAACAGAATACCTGCTTTTTCAGCACCCTCTAATTTGTTTACATCAAAGCCTGCTGGTGGTGCGGCAAGTTCTCCGCCTACTTGTAATTCATCACTCATCTTCGTTCAACCAACTTTTAACTACTTGCGACGATAATTCTGGTTCATTTGCAACTAAAGCTCGAACCGCTTTTAATACATCTTCATCACGGTGAAGGTCTGGTAATTGTAAGCTGCCATCTGATGCAAAACCAACATTGCCGGCATCAAATTCTGAGGTCAACATATCCATCGTTTCATCGCCAAGGTCTATATGACTATCAAGCGACTTGTCACCATAATCTTCAGGTGTACTATCTGGATAAATTAAGCGTTTCAGCATGGGTCGAACTACCGCCAGAATTAAAACAATAATCACTAATGCAGCCATGACCAGTTTTAACATTTTCAAAAACCAAGGTTGTTCCCACATTGGTACTTCGGTTACCAGCCCAAGATCAGAACGATTAAATGGAATTGTCAACACTTCTAATACATCACCACGTTGTAAATCAAAACCAATACTCCCTTGTAATAATCGACGAATTGCGGCTATCTCAGTAACACTTCTTGGCTCTTTAGCTACTGCTACTGCCTGAATATCTTCAGCCGCGTCTTCACCATCAGAAGTAACGGGAGCAGTTGGCACTTCTCCATCGACATAATCAAGTGCTACTGAAACACTCACTCTACGAATAACACCCGCTTGCTGCTTAGTATGGCTAATCGCTTCATCAAGTTCATAATTTTTAGTTGACTCACTATGCTTTCGGCTAGGTATCGCTTTTTTCTGCTGACCTAATGCATTTTCAGGTATGCTAGATTCAAGTGGCGGTTGGTTGGTTAATGCGCCTGGAATACCACCTAATGCGCCGCCTATAGTATTATCTTCAACTTTCATTTCACTACGAAGCGCAGGTAAGTCTGAATTATAACGACGAGCTGTTTCTTCTACATTAGTAAAATCCATTGTGACATCAACTTGTGCAGTGTAATTACCTAAGCCAACGACTGGAATAAGAATATTATCAATTTTTTCCATATATTCTTGTTCACGTTTTTGTTCAATATCAAGTTCGTTTCGTGAACGAGCAGAAATTGAGTTTTGACTACCTGAATTTAATAGTCGTCCGTTTTGATCTGTTACCGTAACACGATTTGGGCTCAACCCTTGTACCGCAGAAGCAACAATATCAACGACAGCATCAACTTCTTCAGCAGATAGCAATCGCCCTCGTTGCATCGTAAGTACGACAGTTGCAGACGGATTTTTTTCGCGACGAGCAAAAATATTTTCTCTCGGAATGGCAAGTAAAACTTTAGCACGAGAAACACTTTGTAATTGTTCTATCGTTTTTGCTAGACGTTGCTCTCGACCATATTTTAACCGCTCGCGCTCCAAACGTTGACTTACGCCAAACCCCATATCTTTCATTAAAATATCATCGCCTTGCGAAGGTTCATTTGTTAAACCTTCACGAGCCAAAAGTAGCTTTATCTTTTGATATTCTTCAGCGGGTACAGAAAGAGTGTTGTTTTCTTGATGATAATCTACTTGATTCTCATCAAGGAAATCCATTGTCTTAATAAGTTGTTCGGTAGGTAACTTAGATAAAACGCGATATTCTGGCTCATTAGCAAGAATAATAACGAAAATAGCAATAGCCAAGCAAATAGATAGTGCAACTACCAAAGTGATTTGGCGAATCATATCGGTATTGCCCAGATTAGCTGAGAAGCCTGACTTTTTTTCTTCCATAGCATGATCATCACCAGAGTCGTTGGCAATCATTGAGCTATCACCTTCAGCTGCTACCATTGAATTTGTATCTGCCACTTAACTTCTCCGCTTACTACTTCTAATTGTTTTTCATACTCACATTTAAGTGAGAGTAAATCATCAAGAGCACAGGTTTGTTGTTCCCGACCAAACCTAAGTACCTAGATCCGTATAGGCAAGGCGCTTGAATGAGGAATAGCTTGCCTATTGTGATTGAAAGCAACGCAGCTATTGGTTATTTAATCCGCTTAAATTAAACTGGCATGCTCATTATCTCTTTATATGCTTCAACAAACTTATTGCGAACTTGCACTGCTGCATCTAACGCTACACCAGACTTTGATGAAGCAATCATCACTTCCGCTAAGGTAACGTTACGATCACCCATTTCAAATGCCATTTTTTTAGCGCCTGTATCTTTCTGTAACTCATTGACTGTTTTTAATGCATCGGTCAATAAATTTCCAAAATCATTACCTGACGAGTTGACACTACCGATAGGGTTAACACCAGGCATACCTGGAATATCGCCACCAACAGCAGGTAATTTATTACCTGTAGCTTGTAATGACATATTCTGCATTTGTGCAAATAAAGAATTAGTTTTAATGTCCATGCTAGCCTCACTTGTGTCAATTTTTTGCTGATTTTTGTTAGAAATAGCAATGAAAATTATCTATATATTGTGATGCTGCAAGCATGGTGCCAATCAAGAAAGATTACGAGTAAGAGAGGTTTCACGTTGAGAATAAATAATATACGAGTAAGCAATAAAAAAGCCAAAGGTGATCTAAGATCAGCTTTGGCTTCAAATATTTAACAGATAACTATAAACTGGAAACTATAAACTCGAAATCGTATTTACGCTGGAATTTGAATACCTGAATCACGCATTCTTGCTATTTTATAACGAAGCGTTCGAGGACTAATACCTAAACGCTCTGCTACTTCTTTTCGACTGCCATGGCAGGCTTGTAACGTATCAAGTATTATTTGGTGTTCTTGCAATTTTAATTCACTGCCTAACTTGTCATCAGGTGCCGCTACCTGCTCAACTTCATTAACGTTCGCTGTTTCAAAGTTTTCAATCATTAAATCACTTGCGTCGATAACTTGATTGGTATGCAATATTAATGCTCGCTGTATTACATTATCGAGCTCACGCACATTACCAGGCCAATGATAAGCATTTAATTTGCTGCGAGCAGCGGGGTTAAATTCAGCAATTTTCTCGCCATTTTTTTGACAATAACAAGCAACTAAGTGTTTTGCTAATGGCAGAATATCATCTACTCGTTGAGCTAAAGGTAGCCAAGTTAGCGGGAAAACATTCAAGCGATAATATAAATCTTCTCTAAAGTCACCTTTGCTTACCGCCTCTTTAAGGTTACGGTTACTGGTAGCAATCACTCGTACATCTAAATTTATAGTTTTTCTGCCACCTAAGCGCTCTACTTCTCGTTCTTGTAACACACGTAAAATTTTGGCTTGTAGTCCTAAATCCATCTCTGTTATTTCATCAAGTAGTATAGTTCCACCTTGCGCTTGCTCAAACTTGCCTGGACATGCTTGAATTGCACCAGTAAAAGCACCTTTTTCATAACCAAACAATGTAGCTTCAAGCATATTTTCAGGAATTGCTGCGCAGTTAATCGCAATAAAGGGGTGTTTTGCTCTTGGCGAATTATTATGAACATATTGTGCTAAAACTTCTTTGCCTGAACCACTGGGGCCAAGCACCATAACAGATGCTTCTGTTGTTGCCACTTTACGCGCTAAATTAAGTAATTCTATGCTATTTTTATCAGCCACTATCGGATTTTTTTTATTGATTTCTGACAGCGGAATATATTGACTCACCATATTTAACAAAACTTCAGGCGCAAAAGGCTTGGCAATATAGTTACAAGCTCCATCTTTCATTGCTTGCACCGCATCATCAATAGTAGCGTATGCTGTCATCAATAATACTGGTAAGTTCGGATAGTGATTTTTAATATTTTTTAACAAAGACAATCCAGACATTCCGCCCATTTGCACATCACTAACCACAATGTCAACACGGTGATTTTTTAGTAACAATAATGCGCTCTCGGCAGAGTCTGCTTCAACACATTGATAACTCGCTAAAGTAAGCGTATCAATTAATGCCTCTCGTAAGCCTGCATCATCTTCAACAACCAGTATTTTATGATGACCCATGTGATTTCTCCTGCTCCAACAGTGGTAATTTTAGACAAAAATGAGCCCCTTCTCTTGGCTGACTTAAATAACTCACTTTACCTTGATGGGCTTCAATAACTGATTTAACAACAGCAAGACCGAGCCCTGTTCCTTTACTAGTTGAGGTATAAAATGGTTCGAATATTTTTTTAATATTTTCGTTTCTAATACCTGGACCATTATCTTTAACACTAATATAAACAGCATCTTCTTGGGTATAAACTTGAATGTGAATTACTCCCTGCTCAACTTCAGCTGAATCTGTTGCCTGTAGTGCATTATGAATCAAATTTTGTATCGCCCCGGTTAAGGCATTTTTATTGGCTAAAATGGTATTGTTACCATTGGATAATTGTATTTTTAATTGCACATTTGCTTTAGTAATTAACGCATCCATTGATTGAATAGAATCACTAATTAGCTCATTAACTGACAATGGCTCAACCACTTGCTCGTTACCACTTTTAGAAAATAACAGCATGTCATTAACTTGCTGCTCTAAATCTCGTAACCGTGAGCTTAACTTTTCTTGAAAAGTACCACGAGCACTATCTGATAATTTTCTATTTGATAAATTGGCACTGTATAACATAGCAGCTGAAAGTGGTGTACGAATTTGATGTGCTAACGTTGATACCATGCGACCTAATGAAGAAAGTCGTTGCATTTGCCCGACTTTATCTTGCAATAAGCGAGTTTCTGTTAAATCAGTGATCATTATTAACTGACCTGGTTGTTCACCTAAACTGGCAATTTCTAATTTTACACGGCGACCATCTTTAAGTGAGACTTCATGCCAGTCATCTGCTCTAGGTTTAAATGAACGGGCAATAACATTAAACCAAGATTGCCCTAAAATAGGCTCATCAAGTAAACCTCTGGCTACTTTATTGATTTTCACAACAACACCATTACCATCAAGCATAACAAGACCTGTTGGCATCATTTCTATCAGTTGGTCAGCTATTAGTAAATTTTTGGAATAATGAGGTTTTTTCTGGTTCAAATTAACATTGGATTGGTCAATTTTAGATAACTTATGTTGTGATACTTGACTTGAAGACAGTTGACTTTTAGGTAGCTGGTTTTGAGATAACTGGGCGCGCAAAGTAGCCAATTCACCAGGAAAAGCCTCTTGCTCTAACCCTAAGTACCTCTCCTCTGTCAACCCGTTTGTAGCCAAAGGTATATTTACAGAGTTAAAACCATTATTAGCAATAAAGTGCTGTGCAAGTGCCATAAAACCAACATCCAAATAAAATTTATTTCATGTTGATTAAAGCATTTTACATGCCACAGTTTTTATTGTTTATTTTCAGTATGTTGAAGATGTTGTTATACTAAGAAAACACTGTCAAGCTATTGACTTTAAGTTTCGAGTTCACCGTTACATGTTGTGAAAATACAAACTGAGGTGGTGTTTTCGTCACTCGAAACTTTTTTGCTCGATGCTTTTTATTGTTGTTATGTCGGCTTCTGCAAATTATATTTACGCATTTTTTCAACTAAAGTAGTTCTGCGCATACCTAACGTTTCTGCAGCTCTGGCCACTACATAGTCATGTTTAGTTAATGATTGCGAAATAAGTGAAATTTCTAATTCTGCTAAATGCTCTTTTAAGTTCAAGCCTTCATTCGGTAATATGTTTGTATTAGCGCTAGTGTTGTTATTATCTATCGCTAATTCATCACGTTCCTTCTCATCAGTCTCATCGTCATCATAATCGAAACCCGCAAATAACTCATTTATAGCATCTTGCTCTTGTAACTCTTCAGGATATTCTGGCGTGTACTCTTCCGCATCAATATGTTGATATTTATGTGGCAGCTCTGCTACATCAACAATTTGATCGCTATACATAATTAACATACGTTCAATTAGATTAGACAGTTCACGTACATTACCCGCCCAAGGGTGTTCCATTAATGACTCTGTCGCTTTCTCAGTAAAGCGAACCGTTCTCCCTTGTTCATGCTCAAAACGAGTTAGTAATTCTTTGAGTAATAAAGGAATATCTTCCTTTCGCTCGCGTAATGCAGGTGTTTCAATAGGAAAAACATTTAAGCGATAAAAGAGATCTTCACGAAAGTCACCTGTTGTAATCATATCTTCTAAATTTTGATGAGTCGCCGCAATAATACGAACATCAGCTTTTAAGCTTTTACTTCCGCCAACACGTTCAAACGTGCGTTCTTGCAGTACGCGCAGCAATTTAACTTGCATAGGCTGCGGCATATCGCCAATTTCATCTAAAAATAAGGTGCCGCCTTCCGCTAATTCAAACCGTCCTTTTCGAGTAGATATTGCGCCTGTAAATGCACCTTTTTCATGACCAAATAATTCGCTTTCTAATAATTCTGCAGGAATTGCCCCACAGTTTACGGGTACAAAAGCGCCTTTAGCACGATCAGATAAATTATGAATATTACGCGCAACCACTTCTTTACCTGTACCAGATTCACCAAGAACCAATACAGTCGCGGGTGTTTTTGCCACTTGCTCAATTAAAAAGCGCACTTCGTTCATGGGTTTGCTTGCTCCCACTAAAGAACGAAATAAAATGCTATCACCAAACCTGCCAACACCACGAGGTAACTTATTATGATATTGATGACAATGGTGAACAAGCTCAGTTAATTGTGCATAATTTAATGGCGTTGACAAACACCCAATAACATTCATATAACCGTTTAAGCTACTGGCATCCAGAACATCATGCAGAATAAAAGGTATTTTAGGGTTGTTTTTGACGAAATCAACCGTAGTCAGAGGTATTTCTCCCGCCAGAATCACCATTAATAAATGTTCACTGATTGTAAACTCTTTAGTTATTTCATCTTGTGAACATTGAATAAAGTGCTCACCAACAAACGCTAATACGATCTCCATTTGATGGGCTCTAGCGCTATCATTGTCAACGATAAAAATTTTTTTATGTCTCTGTGTAGATGAAATGTTTGGCATAAATTAAGCTGGCTTTTATTGATAGTTGATCATTGATAACAGGTCTTAATGATGATTCTAGCGATTCAAAATAATTAAGCAACAAAAAGTTGACGCTTTAAAACGATTAAAGGATAATTTTTTGACTAATAAATTTACTCAACACATACAACAACTAAATCGTTGTAAAAACAAACAAAACCAACAGGTTTAGTGTTATAGGCATATTATTTGCTATATTATTTGTTATATTAACATCAAGTTGATTAGCTAGTTTTCTATTAGCCCTAAAAGTGTGAGAAATATTATGACAACAATGTTTGATGATAAGAGTATTTTAATTACTGGTGGCACAGGCTCTTTTGGTAAAAAGTATGTTGAAACGTTATTAAAAAATCATCGCCCTAGAAAAATCATTATATTCTCGCGTGACGAGCTAAAACAGTTTGAAATGCAGCAAGTGTTTAATAAACCTTGTATGCGATATTTTATTGGTGATGTTCGTGATAAAGAACGCCTAAATCGCGCCATGCGTGGTGTAGATTATGTTATTCATGCTGCAGCAATGAAGCAAGTACCAGCAGCTGAATATAACCCGATGGAGTGCGTAAAAACCAATATTAATGGCGCTGAAAATGTTATTGACGCTGCACTTAATAATGATGTTGAAAAGGTCATAGCCCTATCAACCGACAAAGCTGCCAATCCTATTAGTTTATACGGCGCAACCAAACTCGCCTCAGATAAAATATTTGTTGCCGCTAATAATATTTCTGGTGGTCATAAAACTACTTTTGCTGTGGTTCGTTACGGTAATGTTGTTGGTTCACGTGGCTCTGTAGTTCCTTTTTTTGAAAAACTAATTAATGAGGGTAGCGATCATTTACCTATCACTCATATGGAAATGACACGTTTTTGGATCACTCTACAGCAAGGCGTTGATTTTGTTTTAAAAAACTTCCAACGCATGTTAGGTGGCGAAATTTTTGTTCCTAAAATCCCTTCGATAAAAATTTGTGATTTAGCCACTGCCATGGCGCCTAACCTCCCTCAAAAAGGAGTCGGTATTAGACCTGGTGAAAAACTTCATGAGGTAATGTGCCCTGCGGATGACTCTTATCATACCTTTGAATATGAAGATCATTTCGTTATTGCTCCTAGTATTATTTTTTCTAGTCGTAGTAATGATTTTACAGTCAATGCTATCAATGAACGCGCAGCGCCCGTTGCACATGCTTTTGAATACAACTCTAAAAATAACAGTCAATTTTCAACCATAAGTGAAATACAAGCATTTAATAAACAAGCTTGCTTGTAAGTCTATTACCTATGACACCTTTTAAACCGAGCAGTATGATCCCCTACGGAAAGCAAGACATCAGTGATGAAGATATTGCTGCTGTCGCTGAAGTATTAAAATCAAATTTCATCACTCAAGGACCCAAAGTTGTTGAATTTGAAAAAGCTATTGCCAAACGATGTCAAGGAAGCAATAACCAAATCCCTTTTGCTGTAGCTACTAATAGTGCGACTTCTGCTTTGCATATAGCCTGCCTTGCGCTTGAAGTAACAACAGGTGATATAGTATGGACTTCGCCAATATCTTTTGTAGCCTCAAGTAACTGCGCCTTATACTGCGGTGCAAAAGTTGACTTTGTTGATATAAATATAAACTCTGGCAACCTATGTCCAAAAGCATTAGCAAAAAAACTGGCGTTAGCAAAAATCAATAATGTATTACCTAAAGTCGTTATTGCCGTACATTTAGCCGGGCAATCATGTGATATGAAAGCGATTAAGATTTTAGCCGAGCAATATCATTTTTCTATCATTGAAGACGCTTCTCATGCTATTGGCTCAAGCTATAATAATTTCCCTGTTGGTAGTAACCAATATGGTGACATTACTATTTTCAGCTTTCACCCCGTAAAAATTATTACTAGCGCTGAAGGCGGTATGGCGTTAACGAATTGTGCTGAATTAGCAAAAAAAATGCGGTTATTGCGCAGCCATGGCATAACCAGCGATCAAAATGAAATGACAGAGCAAAGTCACGGGCCTTGGTATTATCAACAGATAGATTTAGGTTTTAACTATCGTATGACTGAGTTGCAATCTGCATTGGGGCTAAGCCAAAGCAAACGCTTAAATGAGTTTGTAGAACAAAGAAACAAGCTTGCAAAAACCTATGATAAGGCTTTTGAAAATTCATCGTTAACAAGCTTGTTTCCAAAAGAAGATACATATTCAGCCTATCATTTGTACATAGTATTATTGCCAACGTCAGATAGTGAAAAACAAAAAAAAATTATCACTCAATTAAGAGCAATGAATATCTGTGCGCATGTACATTACATACCTATTCACTTACAACCTTACTATCAAAACTTAGGTTTTAAAAAAGGTGATTTTCCTGTGGCAGAGGAATATTATTCCAAAGCTATTTCTCTGCCTTTACACCCTAAACTAAGTCATAGTGAGCAACAGTATATAATTAATACTGTACTTGATGTGATCAACTCAGAATGAAATTAGCACTAGGCACTGTACAGTTTGGCTTAAATTATGGAGTAAGCAATCATCAAGGGCAAGTTCCCAAATCCCAAGTAAAAGATATTATTGAACAAGCTTTATCTTTAGGCATAAATACTCTTGATTGTGCTGCGCTTTATGGCGACAGTGAACAGATTTTAGGTGAGTTAATTTCGAACTCTGACTTTAACATTATTACAAAAATTCCTGCCCTGGCTGATGAGCAAACATCACTATTAGATTACTTTGAGCAAAGCCTAAAAAAATTACAGCAAAAAAATATTCACGCTTTGCTATTACATCAAGCTGATAACTTAATTACTCACTCGCAAAAGCAACAATTTTTTCAACAATTACAAAGCCTCAAACAACAAAACCTAACAAAACAAATTGGCGCATCATTCTATAACCCTGAACAATTTCGAACTATAGCGCTGAATTATCCAATAGACATAGCACAAGTGCCCATTAACGTTTTTGACCAACGTTTTTTAGCTCAAGATATAATTCACTTATGCCGTAAAAAACAAATCAAACTTCATGTTCGTTCACTATTTTTGCAGGGGTTAATATTTATCAATGAGCAAAACTTATCTCAATATTTCGTCCCATTTAAAGACAAGTTACTTGCATTTAGTCAACTTGCCAAATATTTAAACTGTTCAAAATTAACCTTAGCATTAGCGATTGTGGCACAAGAGTCGCATAACACTAATGACATCGTTGAGAAACTTGTTATTGGGGTTTGCAACACAGAGCAACTCAATCAAATTGTTCAAGCTTACCAGCAGGCAATGGTATTAGCCGTCACTATTGAAGAGTTAGTGACACTTAAAGATAATCGACTTAAGTTGATAAACCCAAGCTATTGGCCACAGAAAGAGTAAAAATGACTGAAACGTTAATTATATTACAAGCACGTATGTCTTCTTCAAGGCTACCCAATAAAGTATTAATGCCAATACTAGGTATACCTATGCTTAGTCATCAAATAGCAAGAATTTCACAAGTAAAAACGCCACATAAACTTATTGTAGCTACCAGTGAACAAGTAAATGATGATGCTATCGAAAAATTATGTCAAAAACTTAATACTTATTGCTTTCGTGGCTCGCTTGATGATGTATTAGGGCGTTATTACCAAACAGCACAAGCTTATAATAAAATAGATAATATAAAAAACATTGTTCGTGTTACTGGAGATTGCCCACTCATTGACAGTGATATTATTGATAAGATTATCGAACTTTACCGCTCAACAAACGTAGATTATTGTTCAAATTGCGCACCAGCAACATTACCTGATGGTCTTGATGTTGAAGTATTTAGTTTAGCTGCACTAGAAAAAATGTACTTGTTAGCTAAAAAACCTTCTGAACGTGAGCATGTCACTTCTTTTATTCGTAATAATCCAGAATTATTTACCACAACAAATTATTGTCACACACCTGATTTATCTCATTATCGTTGGACAGTAGATGAAGCAACTGACTTTGAGTTAGTCACCAAAGTTTATCAAGCTCTGTATAAAGAAAACCCTCAATTTAAACTTAACGATATTGTTAACTTAATGCAGCATCAGCCAAAATTAGTCAAAATTAATCAGGGTATTGTTCGCAACGAAGGTTTATTAAAATCAGAATTGGCTGATAACACATTAATTACGCAGGAAAATTTCTATGAATGAACTTTACCCCGTATCAAATCAATGGCTTAAACGTGCTGAAAAAATAATTCCTTTAGGATCACAAACCTTTAGTAAAAGCCGTATTTCTTATCCTAATAAGGTATCCCCTTTATTTATTAAACGCGGACAAGGCTGCCAAGTTTGGGATGCTGACGACAACCAATATACTGATTTTGTTAGTGGTTTATTATCCGTATCGCTAGGCTATTGTAATAAATCTGTTGATGATGCGGTGATTAAGCAAATAAAATCTGGCGTAACATTCTCTTTGCCCCATCAACTTGAAATGATAGTGGCTGAACAATTAGTTGAGCTGATCCCTTGTGCCGAAATGGTACGTTTTGGTAAAAATGGTAGCGATGCTACATCAGCGGCTATTAGATTAGCACGAGCTTTTACAAAAAAAGAACATGTTGCCGTTTGTGGCTATCATGGTTGGCAAGATTGGTATATAGGTTCAACAACTCGTGATTTAGGTGTTCCACAAGCAACAAAAGAGCTAACACACCCCTTTAAATACAATAATATTGCTTCATTAGAAAAAATATTTAACGACCAACCAGAGAGAATTGCAGCGGTTATTTTAGAGCCAATGAACACACATTTTCCTGAAAATAATTTTTTACAG
>JADGDH010000046.1:0-5380 GCA_016745015.1 Colwellia sp. | reverse complement strand
TTAGCTGACACTATAAAAAATAGAGACTTCAGTTCACGGTTCAAAGGTGAATTACTTAAGCCTGTTTTCAAAGTTAGATAGCTTATGGAACAATAAAAAATATGCATATTGCCTTTCGAGTTGATAGCTCTACTATTATAGGACATGGTCATGTAATGCGGTGCCTAACGCTAGCACATGCTATTACTTGCGCGCCCAAGCAATTTGAAATAACTATTAGCTTCATTACCAAAGAAAATCAAGGCAATATAAATCACTTGATCAGCAACGCTGGCTTTCAGCTGATACTAATAGCTATCGGTAACAACACAATTAAACAGGAAAACAGTGATACTTGGTTAGGCTGCACACCTGAGCAAGATGCTTTACAAACGATAGCATCAATAAAAAAACTTTCTCCAATTGATCTACTTATTGTTGATCATTACGCCATTGCAAAGTCATGGCATCAGCTAGTTAAACCTTATTATCAAAAACTTATGGTTATTGATGATTTAGCCAACCGTTTACTTGACTGTGATTTTTTACTGGATCAAACCTTAAACCGTAATAAAGAACATTATCAATCATTAGTACCAGAACATTGCTCATTGCTACTAGGACAAGATTTTATGTTATTGCGTGATGAGTTTGCTGCGTTAAAAGCACAAGCAAAAATTCGCCGAAAGCGGCATATAACTCAGCAAAGCACTCTACAAGGTATACAATTAACACAAGCAAACATTCTAATCACCATGGGGGGTAGCGATCCTGATAATCTATCTGAACTCGCTTTACTCGCCATTAAAAAACTACGTGTAGATTTTCCCAACATAAGTGCTACCTTAGTTTTGTCTAGCCAATCAAAACATATAAAAACATTACAACAACAGCAAAAATATTTCCCTTGGTGTAAGCTAGTTATCGATACTCAAACTATGGCTAAGTTAATGCTAAACGCTGACATCGCTATTGGTGCTAGCGGTGCAACATCTTGGGAGCGCTGCTGTTTAGGCTTACCGTGTTTAACAATTATTAATGCAGAAAATCAACAGTTTGTGGCAAAAAACTTAGCTTTAGCCAATGCAAGTATCAACTTAGGTTGGTATCAACAAGTCAGCATTGATGCAATAACAGAGCAATTACACGCATTACTTAAAAATCAAAAAATATATGTCGCTATGGTTGAAAGCTGTTTCTCAACTTGCGATGGTCAAGGAGCTGCAAGAGTGGCAAAAGCATTAATAACCGCAGAAAACTACATCGAAGAAAAAAACATCACAAAAAATCACATAGTATTATTGCCTGCAACAATAGAAGATAAGCAATTAACCTTTGACTGGCAGTTAGAGAAAAACATTCGACAATACTTTAAACAACCAACAATTCCTACATGGCAAGAGCATAGTCAATGGTTTGCTCAAAACCTAGCTAACTTAACAAGCAGCCTATATATTATTTTAAATAAGGGTATCCCTTCCGGAACACTTAGATTAGATAAAATAAAGCCGAATCAATATGATGTATCAATTTTAATAGCAACCAAAGAACAAGGAAAAGGAATTGCCTTAAAGGTGCTAAAAAAATTACCTTTATTAAAAGAAAACAGCCAGTTTTTTGCTGATATTCATCAAGACAACATCAGCTCTTACCATGTTTTTAAACAGGCTGGATTTATTAGACTAACGCCTCAATCACAATCAAGTAAACAATGTACTGAGCAAAATAAAGTCATGAGATTCATAAAAGAAACAACAGGTGATTACCCACAATGAACATACTTATGAGCGCTGCTGGCTCTGCTGCGGCAATTACCATTATAAAACACATAAAATCTTTAGGTCATCGCGTAATAGGTATTGATGCCAGCCATGATAGCACGGGATTAGCCCGCCATCATTGTGACGACTTTTATCTATCACCATTATGTCATTCAGATAAATTTATACCTTTTATTAATTCACTATCTGAAAAATTTGATTTATATATTCCTTTTATTGATGAAGAGCTACGTTTTTTATCACAAAGTACTGAATTACTACCCTGTGTTTTTGAAAAAATAATATTAAATAATCAAGAGGCTATAAAAACTTGTACAAGTAAAGTACAGTTCCAACAATTTTGCGTAGAAAATAATTTACCTGTTGCACCACTAACAACACAAGCTCCTGCTATTTTCAAACCTGAATATGGACGAGGAAGCAAAGGTATTTTTATACTCGAAGATAATGACCTTATTCCCTACTTTGAAAAGAAAACAGGTGTTATACAGCAACTAATTACAGGTATGGAATACACGGTTGATGTATTAACCAATCATCAAGGTAAATATTTATTTGCTGTTGCTAGAAAACGTATAGAAACAGTTGGCGTATCACGTATAGGAGAAATAGACCAAAATGAGATAGTGCTCAATTTAGCAAAAAGATGTGTTAATGCATTTGATTTTCAAGGGCCTATTAACGTGCAGATTATGCTAACAGCTGACAATACTGCTTATATAATTGAAATAAACCCACGCTTTTCTGGCAGCCTTATATTTTCCACACGAGCGGGCTTCGACATTATAGATTTATCAATAAAAATGTGGGCAAATCAGCACTATCAATTACCTGACCCAACCACAATATTACCAAAGAAATTTATACGATATTGGCAAGAGTTTTCATGCTAACCCAGCCATCAACAGAGTTGTTAATTCAACAACTACAGCCCTTTAATCAGATAATTTTCGATCTTGATAACACTTTATTCGATCAAAGAGATTACGACAGAGGTGCTTTTGAAGACATTGAACAAAAATTAATCCAATTACTACCCGCTAACAACATGAACGGATTAGCCCTTTTTTTACTCATGCATAAACAAAAAAAAGGGGCTAATTATGGTTACCTTTTTAATGACGCATTAACACATTACCAATTGCCCAACCATTTTTTAAAAGTGTTCATTAACCTGTATTATCAGCATAACGGGCATTATATTAAACCGTGCCATAGCCTTATTAGTACACTTGCAGAGCAACTTCCACAACAACAATTTTTTATTGTGACCAACGGGCCAACAAAAGTACAACAGACTAAAATTGCAAAATTGCAACTCAATAAATATGTAAATGATATTGTTATTTGCGATCCCAAGTTTCCCGAAACATTAAAACCTAATAAATATGCATTCACCTTATTAAAAAAAAGACATAAACTGAGTCACTGTGTCATGGTAGGCGACTCCATAGCAACAGATGGAAAATTTGCTCAACAAATAAATATTCCTTTCATTTATTTTAATTATGTAAAAGCTAACTATAAAAATGAAAATAAATAATATATCTATCAATACTTCTAGCAAACCGTTTGTTATTGCTGAAATGTCTAATAACCATTTAGGTGATTTATCAATAGCAATGAAAATGGTTGAAGTAGCAGCACAAAGTGGTGCTGATGCGATAAAAATACAAACTTACACCGCAGATTCATTGACCATAGACTGTGAGAAACCAGACTTTATGATTAAAAATCCACTATGGGAGGGACAAAGTTATTATCAATTGTATAAAAAAATTGCCATGCCTATTAGCTGGACCGAGGCATTATTTGCCAAAGCAAAAGAGCTTAACATTATTATGTTTAGCTCACCTTTCGATGAAGAATCAGTAGAATTGCTTGAAACATTTGATTGCCCCGCATACAAAGTAGCCTCATTTGAAGCACAGGATTATGCTTTATTAAAAGCTATCGCTAATACTGGCAAACCAGTTATTATCTCTAGTGGCATTTCAACTTTTGACGAAATAAAGCAAAGTATTAATTTTTTACAAAAGAATGGCAGTGGTGACATTGCGGTATTGCATTGTACTAGTGCTTACCCCTCTTCATTTGAGCAGATGAATTTAGCAGCTATCACCAAATTAAAAGAGCTTGGAATTATTGTTGGAATATCAGATCACAGCTTGTCTAACATCCCTTGTATTTCTGCCATAGCACTCGGTGGAAAAATAGTTGAAAAACACTTTATTTTAGATAGAAAGCTTGGCGGTCCCGATGCAACTTTTTCATTAAATCCTGATGAATTAACCTCGTTAGTTAATAGTGCTCATAACACTTGGTTAGCATTAGGAAACGACAACATATTGTCTCAACAATCACGTCCAGGTAAAGAGCATGGAAGGTCAATATATGTCATTGCTGATGTAAAAAAAGGTGATTTGGTCAGTAATGATAATATTCGTGTGATCCGCCCTGGCTTTGGCTTGTCACCACAATATTATCACCAAGTTTTAGGTGAAAAATTTACTGATAATATAGCAAGAGGAACAGCACTAACCTCAGCATCAACAACAGCAAAAATTAATAAGGAATATAGCAAATGACCAAAAGAATTTTAGCCGTGGTTGCCCATGCAGATGATGAAGCAATAGGCTGCGGAGGCACCTTACTAAAGCATGCTATTCAAGGTGACAATATTACCATTATATATATGACCGATGGTGTTTCATCCCGTAGTAACACTCAACATCAACAATCAGCGGCACAGCAACGAAATGTAATGGCTAAAAAAGTGGGTGAACGTCTTAATGCTCAACAACATTTTTTTAATTTTCCTGACAATAAAATGGATCAAACACCATTACTAGAAGTTACTCAAGCAATAGAAAGTGTTATTGATGAAGCTTCACCAGATATTGTTTATTGCCATCATTATGGCGACCTTAATGTTGACCACCGAATAGTACATCAAACAGTAATGACAGCTTTCAGACCTATTCCAAACAAAAAAACACCTAGCATTTATAGCTTTGAGGTTAATTCAAGCACTGAGTGGAATAGCCCTGTTAGCGTAAACAGTTTCATGCCAAATTACTTTGTCGATATCAGTCAGCAATTAAAGGATAAAGAAACACTACTTAACTTTTATCATGCTGAAATGCACTCGGCACCTCACACACGCTCAATTGAAGCGATTATCGCTTTGGCTAAAGTACGAGGAAGTAGCGTTGGCGTTAACCATGCCGAGGCATTTATGTTAATGCGTGAAGTATCTATATAATAATTAAAGCTATATAAACGATAACAAGGTTTGCTATGCACTGCCCTATTTGTAATCACAAAAAACAACAAGCACTATTAACACTTGAGAACTATCCTATTTATCAGCACCCAATGGAACAACCTGACAAAGTGCCATTGCCGTACTACATTGATTTACAATACTTTATTTGTGAACACTGTGCCCATGCTTTTCAAGGTAGTTACGATAGAGAAATCTTAGAAAAAATATACTCTTACCATTATTACACTCCTTCACCTGAGAATATTGGCGCTGAATTTAGAAGTGAATTTATCGACTTCATAAACCAAGAGAATATAATAAAAAATCAGAGTAAACAGGTATTCGAAATTGG
>JADGDH010000190.1 GCA_016745015.1 Colwellia sp. | reverse complement strand
TGTATCACTTGCTTTAACGGTTGGTGATAAAATTGATTATTCAAATGATCGGTTAGGAGATTTAATAGAAATAGATGGTAACATTACTGTTTTTATTACCGACCATTTAGAGTTTGATTTTTACCAAACTTATAGCAAATTAGATGCAAAAGATGACGGTATAAAGACTAATGTTTATATTGCAAATATCTCAGAACTACGTTTATCTTACCAATTTAATGTACGCAGCTACTTAAAACTAAGCTTAGTTTATAATGATGTTGACTACGCTAGTGCTGAGCAAATCAAAGATTTATCAAGTCAGCTAATCTATGCCTATAAACTTAATCCGCAAACCGTATTTTTCTTAGGATATTCTGATAATAGTTATCAAGATAATGATTTAACTAAATTAGAGCGAAGCGATAGAACTTTTTTTACCAAAATTAGTTATGCCTTTGCTCCATAAGTTTATAATCAACGTTATGCTAAATTAGCGCTTTAATCCCTTGCCCCAAACCTGCAAGTGTTAAGGGATACATTTTATGTTCAACAAGTTGCTGCATTATTTGTATTGAAGAATAATAAGGCCATTGAGGTTCTTCTTGGGGATTTAACCAAATCACTTTATCGAAATGATCGGTTAGTCGTTTCATCCACACACTACCCGCTTCTTCATTCCAGTGTTCTACACTTCCGCCTGGATAAGTAATTTCATAAGGCCCCATGGTCGCATCACCAACAAAAATAACCTTATAATCTCGGCTATAGGTGTGTAGCACCTGTAACAAGTCTATTTTTTCATTCTGACGACGAGCATTATCTTTCCATACTGTTTCATATAGACAATTATGAAAATAGAAGAACTCAAGGTGCTTAAATTCACCATGAATAGCAGAAAATAACTGCTCACAGATCTTGATATGATCATCCATTGATCCACCAATATCAAAAAACATCAATACTTTTATAGCATTGTGCCGTTGCGGCTTCATTTTAATATCAAGATAACCCGCATTACGAGCAGTTGCAGCAATAGTCTCATCAAGTGCTAGCTCTTCACTGCTGCCTGTACGAGCAAATTGACGCAATTTACGTAAAGCAACTTTAATATTACGGGTTCCGATTTCAACATTGGCGTCTAAGTTTTTAAACTGTCGTTTATCCCAAACTTTTGTCGCTTTTCTATGTCGTGAACTATCTTGCCCTATACGTACGCCTTCGGGGTTATAGCCATAAGCACCAAAAGGTGATGTACCGCCAGTACCTATCCATTTATTACCTCCTTGATGACGTTTTTCTTGCTCTTTAAGCCGTTCAGCAAGGGTTTCCATTAATTTATCTAAACCACCTAGAGCTTTTATTTTCGCTTTTTCTTCTGCACTAAGTTGTTTTTCAAAATGTTTTTTTAACCAATCTTCTGGAATTTCAGACAAATCTAATTCAAGGCTAGAAACGCCTTTAAAATAATCAGCAAAAGCACGATCAAATTTATCAAAGTGAGCTTCATCTTTAACTAAAATGGTTCGACTTAAATTATAAAAATCATCAATATTAGCAAAAACTACGCCCTGCTCTAACGCACGAAGCAAATCTAACAGTTCACGCAAGGTACAAGGTACTTTGTAGTCTCGTACTTTAGTAAAAAAATCAATTAACATGAATTATACTACCCTAACCTAGCGACGACCTTGGTTCATAAAAGCCAGTTTTTCAAACAAATGAATATCCTGTTCATTTTTTAATAACGCGCCATGTAAAGGAGGAATTACTTTCTTTTGTCTAGTTTCATGTAATGTTTCGGGAGAAATATCTTCAGCAAGTAACAATTTAAGCCAATCAATCAACTCAGAAGTAGACGGTTTTTTCTTTAAACCTGGAATATCACGCAAGTCAAAAAACAGCGCAAATGCTTCATCGAGTAATTCTTGCTTAATATTAGGAAAATGCACATCAACAATAGCCTGCATTTCTGCTTTTTCAGGAAAGTTTATATAATGAAAAAAACAACGACGTAAAAAAGCGTCAGGTAGCTCTTTCTCGTTATTTGAAGTGATAATGATTATCGGTCGTTGTTTAGCAACTATTTTTTCTTGCGTTTCATAAACAAAAAATTCCATTTTATCTAATTCTAATAACAAATCATTTGGAAATTCAATATCTGCTTTATCTATTTCATCAATTAAAAGTACAGGGCGTTCATCTGCTGTAAACGCATGCCATAACTTTCCTTTAATTATATAATTACCAATATTTTTAACTTTTTCATCACCTAGTTGGCTATCTCTTAGGCGTGATACTGCATCATATTCGTATAAACCTTGTTGGGCTTTAGTGGTCGATTTTATATGCCATGGAATAAGTTCTACATTTAAACTTGCGGCTAACTCCTCAGCTAGCATTGTTTTACCTGTGCCAGGTTCCCCTTTTATTAATAAAGGTCTTTCTAAAGCAATGGCAGCATTAACCGCTAGCTGTAACTCATTTGATGCAATATAATTGCTTGTACCCTGAAATGCGCTCATATTCAATTTCCAATAATTTATAATAAGTAATGAAGCGATTATAATAATATTTTTACAAAATAGTACTATAAAAGCACTTATCTATTCCATAAAAGCATATAAGTTATAACAAAATATCACTTCTTTTTCTGTCGTAAAAGACTAATCTTAACAAAAATACTTAAGTGAAAATAGCCTCAGGATCCCACTATGTCTAATATATTTGAAGATAATTCAACCTCCATTGGTAATACACCTTTGGTGAAGCTTAACCGTGTAATTGCTAGTAAAAATAGTGATGGCACGCCTACAGCAACCGTTTATGCAAAAATAGAATCGAGAAACCCAAGCTTTAGCGTTAAATGTCGTATTGGTGCAGGCATGGTATGGGATGCTGAAGAAAAAGGATTATTAAGTGCAGGCAAAGAAATTGTAGAGCCAACCAGTGGTAACACAGGAATTGCTCTCGCTTTTGTTGCAGCAGCAAGAGGCTATGGTATTACCTTAACTATGCCAAGCACAATGAGTTTAGAACGTCGTAAACTATTATCTGCACTAGGTGCAAAAGTTGAATTAACCGACGGTGCAAAAGGTATGAACGGTGCAATTGCTAAAGCGCAAGAAATTAAAGATTCAAATCCTGAAAAATATGTTTTACTAGGCCAATTTGATAACCCTGCTAACCCACAAATTCACGAAAAAACAACAGGCCCTGAAATTTGGCGTGATACCAATGGAAGCATTGATATTTTAGTTTCAGGTGTTGGTACTGGTGGTACAATTACAGGTACTAGCCGTTACTTAAAATTAACTGAAGGTAAGGCAATAACAAGTATTGCTGTTGAACCAACAGATTCTCCAGTAATTAGCCAAAAGCTTGCTGGTGAAGAGTTAACACCAGGCCCTCATAAAATTCAAGGAATTGGTGCTGGCTTTATTCCTGGAAACCTAGATTTAGATATGATTGATGGTGTTGAGAAAGTATCAAATGAAGATTCTATGGCTATGTCACATAGATTAATGAAAGAAGAAGGTATTCTTGCAGGTATTTCATCTGGTGCTGCTGTGGCAGCTGCGAAACGTCTTGCTGAATTACCTGAAAATTCAGGTAAAGTTATTGTAGCAATTTTACCAAGTTCAGCGGAACGTTACCTATCAAGTGCTTTATTTAGTGATAGTTTTTCAGAGAAAGAATTAGTGCAATAAAAACTAACTTTTCTTTATTTTATTAAAGGTGCTTCGGCACCTTTTTTATTGAAAAAACTATAGTGTTTGCGCTATGCTTAGGTTAATAATTGTCAATCTACTTATTAATAATTAACTTATGCATAAAATATTCCCTTTAATTTTGATATTTTTTATTAGCGCTTGTGGCGATAAAGAAGAAGATATTAGCGAAATAGACAATCCAAAATTTGTTGCGGTTGCTTTTTTTGAAGCCATTTACAACGAAAAAGACATAAATAAAGCTGCCTCAGTGTCGGCTCCTAAGTTATCACGCTTATTATTGCACTATCGTACATCACAATCTGTTGCTAAGCATATGTTCAATATGTCCTTTGAAAAAGTCACTCTCATAAGGCCTGATGATACAGG
>JADGDH010000189.1 GCA_016745015.1 Colwellia sp. | reverse complement strand
AGTGAAACGAAGCAGGAAAACAGAAAGCCAACAGTAAATATTTGTGCAACCTCCTGATGCAGTAAACCTAACATAGGGATTACAGTAAACCCCACTAAAAGCATAGTGATAACTAGCTCGTTGCCGCCAGAATTATTCCAATAAGATATCCAAAAAATTAGCAAAGTCATAATCAGCATAAATACGATGGGGAAAGGCAGTAATAGCTTTGTTAGTATACTACCTAAAATGAAGGCGCTGAGGATAATAAGAAATACTGAAAGTAATTTGTTAAAGGGCAGTTTACTGTTTTTGCTTCCTAAAAATTTTGCAACAAAAACAGGAGTAATAAAAGCAAATGGCCAATTAAATGTAAAAGCGATAGCAATAGATAATACTACCCCAACAAAAAACCGTAATATACTGATTTCTCTTGGGGATAGCTGCGCTATTGTAGGCAAAAAATTAGCTAGTATAGTGTTCATTAATGGTCACTTAAGTAGCTAATACAAGTAGGTTAATTTACTGGTAAGCCAAATAGATATCTTGCCTAAACCATTAAAAATAAAATTGTCTCCAGTATAGGTGATGATGTCAGCTTGACCGCCTTCTCTTAATAAATTTTTGTTCACATGATCGTTAAATTTAATAATAACAGTAAAGCGTTGTGCTTCTCTCATCCAGCCAGTCACTTTCTCTGGTTTTGGTAGTTCACCAGGCACACTTTTATCAAAACTAACACCGTAGCCAATACTGATAACTGTGCCTGTGGTTATTTCACCTGGCGAGGAATCAAGTACAATATCAACAGGGTCGCCTTTTTTAATATTGCCAAGGTTATTCTCTCTGTATGATGCTTCAATCCAAAAATAGTCAGTATCAATAAAAGTCATTATTTTGCTGCCAATAGCTGCATAATGCCCTGCATTTATTTTGGCATAGGAAATAACACCATCACTTGGTGCTGTGATTTTTGTACGAGAAAGGTTTAATTGTGCATCTGAAAGATTGGCTAAAGCGTTATTTATTTTTGCATTATCTTTACCTTGTTTACCTAATAATCGCTGTGCTTTTTCATAAGAAGCTTTGGCGTTAAGTACATTTTGTTGAGCGCCTGCTAATATCCCTCTTGCTTGATCACCTTGTGCTTTTGAAATAACGCCTTTTTCTTCTACTTCAAATAATCGGTTGGCGTTTGCTTCTTTAGCTAATAAATCAGCTTTAGCTTTTTCTAAATTAGCTTTAGCTGCGGCAACAGAAGCAGTATCAGCGCCAACGTTTTGCCCTGCTAGTTCTAGGTCAGCTCGTGCTTTATCAACGACTAATTGGTAATCACTGTTATCAATTTCAAAAAGCAAGTCGCCTTGTTCTACAATTTTATCACCGCCAACATGAATTTTTGAAATTTTTCCCGCGACTTGCGGCACAATTGGAATAACAAACGACCGTACACGAGCTTGATTTGTTGTTGGTGTGACCCTATCACCAACGACATACCAAAGAAAATACAACACAGATAAGGTTAGAATAATTTTAGTTAGCTTTAGGGTAAAGTCAGCTTTATTTTCAGTCGTTGTATTTTTTTTACTTTGTTCTTCAGACATTATTATCTCAATAGTTTTATGGTTATTTTTCTAACGGATCTGATTCAGCATTTTGTGTTAACCAGTCGGTCATTAATTGGTAACCTAAAGCCAATACTACAGCACCAACAAATAAACCAATAATGCCAGACAGTAACATACCGCCTATGGCGCCAAGTAAAATAACTAGCATGGGAATATCCATACCCCGCCCTAAAAACAATGGTTTTAGAAAAGCATCACTCATACTAACCAATATACTGAAAATAAGGAATATTACAGCTGGGGTTGTATCTGCAATAGAAAAATAATAGGCAGCAATGGGGCCTAAAATAATAATTGGCGGTAATTGAGCTATAGCAAGAATTAGTACTGCAATAGCCCAAACACCTGCGCCAGGTATATCAGCAATAAGTAATCCAACACCAGAAGCTAATGATTGAATTGCAGCAACGCCAAGAACGCCTGTTGCAACACTACGAATTGTGGCAATGGTTGTGGTAATTGTTCTGTCACCATTCTCATTCATTAAACGACTCATTAGGGCGCTGACTCCTTGATGACAAGCAGACGACTTAGCCATAAAAACAACAGCGATGATTAAAGATATTATAAATTGAATTATGCTACCCCCAATACCTGCTGCAGCTGCAAGCAAAGTGCTTGATAAGCTTTTAATTTGTTCAGAGTATTGGCTAGCAACTTTTTGAATATCTTGTGATGCTGCTTGCCATAGGGTATATATTTGTTCACCAACTAATGGCCATTCTTTAATATTTTCATTGGCAGAGGGAACTTTTAACGTGCCAGCCTCGATACCTGAATAAATATGTTGAGCAGAGTCAAAAGATGAAGAAGATAAGTTAATGGTAGGTATAACAATGATCAATATACCAACTAGGGCAATTATGGTTGAAGCTAGCTTTTTCTTTCCCCTAAGTAAATTAGTTAATTTTACGTGCAAAGGATACAGCGCTACGGCTAGAATAGCAGCCCAAATAACAAGTAAAATGAAAGGTCTAATTATTTGAAAGCACCAAATCACTATGAATGCTATTGCGCTCAGTTTAATGGCAATATTAATAATTCGGCGATTAAAGTGCTGCTCAGCTGATACTTTTTTTTCGGTAGATTCTTGCGTGTTCGACATGATTTATCCTTGAGTATTCTTATTTTTTATGATCTTTTAATCATTAGTGTTTGTTTGAAATGGTAGACATTCTAGAGCCGATAAGGCTAGCAACTAAAATGGCTAAGTAAAATTGTCCAACGATGGCTTCTAAATAGACTAAAAATCTTGCAACGGGTAAATTGGGAGAAATATCGCCAAAGCCTAGTGTAGTCATGGTAACAAAAGAGAAATAGACAAAATCAGGAAATAACATAAACCATTGGCTATTTTGTTGCATCATTTGAAAAGAGCTAGGGAAGTTAAGTTGTAATAACGTGTATAATACCGCCCAAATTAAGCCCATCAATAAATATAAACAAATTGCACCAAGTATTTTGTTGCCATCTATTTCTCCAGTGAAAAGTACCTGTTTTGCGGTTTTAAAAGCAGTAGAAATAAAAAAACTTAGCAATAACAGCAAATAAAACTGATCAAATCCAGCATTATCAAGCCTGTTAGATGTAATAGAAACAATAAGTATAGCAATCGGAAATATAAACGTTTTTCGTAACAGAAAGTTTTTAGATTCCACTCCCCAAACAGCAACAATTAAGGTGATCACCGTAGTTGATTGCATCAACCGTTGTACAGAATCACCAAAAAATTGTTGTGCTAAGGCGGTGCCTAGTAATAATAATATCAATGCAAAGGTGAGGTAGACAAAATTATCTTGTTTATCCATTGGTTTCACAGAATTTCCTTATTATTATAATGAAATAAGTAATTAAACTGATAACTCTATACGAGGTTGTGCTTCTTTACTACTGTCTATTTTAGGTGCGCATAACAATAATCTTGATGAGGAAATATTACCTTGTTTGATAATGTAATCTTTAAATGTACTTTCTCGTTTTTCGGCAATATCTTTAAGTTGACGAATTTGCTTTTTATCTGTCACTTCGCTGCCTGCAATTAAACCAATGTCGGCAGGTGTACTGATAGCGCAAATATTTACACGCGTGTCATCTTTGTCTTGCATTAAGGCAATAAAAGCTTGTAAATAAGCTTGTTGCGCATCATTTGGCTCTATTTGCTTTGCTTGATACATTAAGTCATCAAAACGCAGTTTTAAGGCAAATTCACCAACTGTCATGGCTGCAGAAACAATACTGGCGTAAGGTACAAAGGTGGTCATTAAATAGTCTTGAGTAGCCATCCAAATAGCTTTTTGAGTGATTAATGTTACTATGCTGCTCATTCCAAATGAAGGATCTGAGGTTGAACCAGACAAAGGAACATCAAGCTCCACATCACCATTACTATCTTTAAGCATGCCTATGGCAATGTTAAAAGGTAATGCCCCTTGGTCAATTAAAGCACCTGCTTCGTCACTATCTGCTATGGCTGTTTCTAACCCTCGTAATAATACAATTACGTTACC